>NZ_JBHXFJ010000019.1:92306-114678 GCF_042722465.1 Streptomyces sp. NPDC127098 | reverse complement strand
GTTCCTTTCATGCCGAAGGCGCGAGGACTCTCCTCGTGCCGGTGGTGCAGCCGTTCCGGGCGGGGACGGCCAAATCCAAACGCCCGGAACGGACATCTCTCTCATTCGTGGTGCGGGTTGCCGGATGGCGGTTGCTCGTCCTCCACCCGCGTTGCGGTGCTGGCCTGCTCTGCTCGGGCGTCGCCGTCCGCCGGGGCTCAACGTGGCTCCGTCGACCGCCGGTTCGCCTCGGCCACCAGCGGGCCGAGCGACTCGCTCAGCGTCACCGGCTCTACGTCCTCCGGCGAGGCAGCCCACTCGCACCCACCGCCCAACGGCCGCAACCACATCCGCCCGCCCTCGTACGCCATGACCCGACCGACGCGCTCCCGCGCGGTGTCGCGGGCAGTGGACCCGATATCCACGGCGAGGGAACGAGGACGAGGATCTTCGCTGGCGTGCGTCATGTCGGCAGCTCCTTGGTGGCTGTTGGCCGTGCCCCGAGGCGGTCGCACCGTCGTCGGGCTTTTCGTCTGGCCAGATCCTTTTCGGGTGGACCGGCGCCCGGCCATCCCGCGGAGCTATGGCGGCGGCCTATAGTCGCCCTATGGTCGATCACGCTCCGGAACTGTGGGCTCACCCAGGGCTGGTCGCCGCGATGGCGAGCGAGGACTGGGGTGCGGTGTTCCGGCTGTATCGCGGACTCACCGGGGTCAGCCAGACGCGGCTGGGGGAGCGCGTCGGGTTGGTGCAGCCGGACGTCTCGGCGATCGAGCGGGGGCGTCGTCGGGTGACCTCGCGGGAGGTACGGCAGCGGATCATCGAGGGGCTCGGCGTTCCGGCCCAACTTCCCTATCACCAGGGGGCGGTGGCGAGACTGAGTCTGCCGGCCGTGGCGCCTGACCCGGATCTGCTCGACCGCGTGGCGGGGGTGGTCGAGGACGGTCGGCCGGTGGACGCGGCGACGTTGGACTGGCTGGAACGGCTGCTGGCGGAACACCGGCGCGCGGAGGACGTCATCGGCTCGCGACCGCTGGCCGGGGTGATGCGGCGGCAGTTGGACACGGTGGTCGCCCTACACGGCCAGGCCCGGGGCGAGTTGGCGACCCGGGTCGTGCGGCTCGCTTCGGAGCACGCGCAGTTCCTCGGCTGGATGGCGCAGGACCAGGACGCGAGCGCCGCAGCCCTGGCCTGGTACGACCGCTCCCACGAGTGGGCCCTGGAGGCCGGGGACCCGAACATGGCCGCGAGCACGCTCAACATGAAGGCGCACATGGCCTGGTCCAAGGGGCGCGCCGAACGGTGTGTCGGGCTTGCCGAGGCGTCCCGCTGGTCCGCGCCCGGCGCAACGCTCGGAGTGCGGGGCATGGCGGCGCAGATGGCCGGCCGGGGGCACGCCCTCGCGGGGCGGGACGACGACGCCCGCCGAGTGCTCGACGAGGCACAGGAGTTGATCGCCCGAGCGGCGGCACGGCCGGAGGACGAGCCGCCCTGGCTGTACTTCTACGACGAGACGTGGTTCACCCTGCAACGCGGCATGGCCCTGATGCATCTGCGGGCCTGGCCGCAGGCGATCGAGCACCTCACCGCCGGGCTCGCGGCGCTCCCGGGCGACTACCGGCGTGACAGCACCTGGTACCGGGCCTGCCTGGCCCGCTCCCTCGCGGGCGCCGGTGAGCTGGACGCGGCGCTGGCGGTCGCCCTGGACATCGTCCCCGACGCCGCCGAGGTCGGCCGACCGCACTCCTGGAACGAACTCCACAGCACAGCAGCGGTGTTGCTCCGCCACGCTCCCCGCGCCGGCCGCCACCTCGTCGAGGTGCTCAGGGACGAGGACTGACGCCGCTGCGGCGTCGCTGGTCTCCGGGGCGGTTGCTTGGTTTCTCCAAGGCTGCCGTCGCAGAAGGGACGGCGCGTCCCTCCCCCTCCCGCCGGCGGAGCCGCGGCGACCTGCCGGTGGGTGGTGCGGCGCCGGGTCAGCGACAGGACGGCGGACCGGTCACCTGGTCAGTCGCCACGAGCTGGCGCTTCGCGCCGGGTGACGATCGCCGCCAGCGCGTTGGCCACGAACTCCGCCTTGGCCTCGGTGTACGCCTCCCGGTCGTCGCCGTGCCGGTCGGAGAGGCGTCGTTTCAGGGCCTCGTACCGTCGGGCCAGCGCCGCGTCGTCGCGGAGCGCGTCGCGGAAGGCGAGTTGGTCGTGCCAGCGGGGGTGGCCGGCCGGGAGGAGGTGCAGGTGGGCCTCGCGGCGCAGCCCCGCCGTGTCCGGCTTGACGTAGAAGCGGCGCCAGGGGCGGCGGTCAAGCTCCGGCGGCACGTGGTGCCAGCCGTCCGCCGTCAGGGGGCCCATGGCCGTGTCCAGGTCGGTCACGGACGCCATCAGGTCGACGATCGGCTTGGCGGCGAGTCCGGGGACGGCCGTGGAGCCGACGTGTTCGACGCCGTCGACCAGCCAGGGGGCGAGGATCCCGGTCAGCCGTTCGCGTTCCGCGCGGCCCCGGACCGCCCACCGCGGGTCGGGCGGACGCAGCTCGGCTCGCTCGTACGCCCACGCGGGGGTCGGGTCGTTCATCCCGGCACCCTAGCCGGACGTGGCCGGAACCGGCCGCTGTGGAACGGGGAACGGCGCCGCTAGAGTCCGCGCATGAAGGCAGCGGTGCACCACAGGTACGGGCCGCCGGAGGTGGTCCGGGTCGCCGAGGTGGACAGGCCCGTGGTCGCGGCGCGGGACGTGCTGGTGCGGGTGCACGCGACGACGGTCAACCGGACGGACTGCGCGTACCGGGCGGCCAGGCCCTTCTTCGTGCGCGCGCTCACCGGTCTCGTCCGGCCACGGCGCCCGGTGCTCGGGTGCGAGTACGCGGGGGTGGTGGCGGCGGTCGGCGACGGCGTGACCTCGTTCACGGTCGGCGACCGGGTGTTCGGGTACAACGAGGGCGCGTTCGGGGCCCACGCCGAGTACCTGTCGGTTCCGCAGGACGGCGCCATCGCGACCATGCCGACGGGCGTCAGCTTCGAGGAGGCCGCTCCCGGAACCGAGGGTTCGCACTACGCGTTGGCGTTCATCCGGGCCTCGGGCGTGCGGGCCGGGGACGACGTCCTCGTGTACGGCGCGACCGGCGCCATCGGCTCGGCGGCGGTGCAACTCCTGAAGCACGCCGGGGTCACGGTCACCGCGGTGTGCGACACGGCGCACCTGGCGCTGGTGAGGGAGCTGGGCGCGGACCGGGTCGTCGACCGCGCGGCGCAGGACTTCACCCGGGACGAGCAGCGCTACGACGCGGTGTTCGACGCGGTCGGCAAGAGCACGTTCGCTCGCTGCCGGCGGTTGCTGAAGCCGGGCGGGGTGTACCTGTCCTCGGACCCGGGCCCCTGGTGGCAGAACCTGGTCCTGCCGCTCGTCACGCCCCTGTTCCGCGGCAGGAAGGTGAGGTTCCCCCTGCCGCGGCACGACCAGGAGATGGTGCGGCGGCTGCGCGACCTGATCGGGTCGGGCGCCTTCCGGCCGGTCGTCGACCGGCGGTATCCCCTGGAGCGCGTCGTCGAGGCGCACCGCTACGTCGAGAGCGGGCGGAAGGTCGGCAACGTCGTCATCACCGTCGTGCCGCCGCACTGAGCTCGGCCGGCGGTGCGGCGCCGGCGTCAGATGACCGGCGGGCGGCCAAGACGCGTCATGCGCCAGACGGTGCGCCAGCGGATCGGGCGGCGGGGCCCGCACGGGCGGCGGAGGCCCTCGGCGAAGCCGGCGAACCAGGCGCGGAGGCCGGGGAGGGAGCGGTTGCGGGCGACGGTGAGGAGGAGCCAGGTGGTGAGGTAGGCGGGGATCAGCGGCAGCGGCAGGTGGCGGCGGGCCAGCCAGACGCGGTTGCGGGCGGTCATCCGGTAGTAGACGGCGTGCCGCGCCGGCGAGGTGCGGGGGTGCTGGAGCAGCAGCGCCGGCTCGTAGACGACCTTCCAGCCGGCGTCCAGCGCGCGCCAGGCGAGGTCGGTCTCCTCGTGGGCGAAGAAGAACTCCTCCGGCCAGCCGCCGGTCTCCTCCAGCATGCGGGCGGAGAGCGCGTGGCCGCCGCCGAGGAAGGTGGTGACCTCGCCGGCCCGCATCGGGTCGCCGGCGCGGAGCCGTGGGACGTGGCGGCGCTGGGTGTGGCCGGTCTCGTCGGCGATGCGGAAGCTCACGATGCCGAGTTGGGGGTCGGCGGCGTACATCTCCTGGATGCGGGTGAAGACGCCGTCGTCGACGAGCAGCCCGTCGTCGTCGAGGTCGATGACGACGTCGACGTCGCCGAAGGCGTGGAGCGCGGCGAGGGCGGCGTTGCGGCCGCCGGTGACGCCGCGGTTCTCGGGGAGCTCGACCGTGGAGACGGGCGCCGGGTAGTCGGGCAGTTCGGTGCCGTTGCCGACGACCACCACGCGGGTGGCGGGCGTGCGCTGGCGGGCCACGGACTCCAGCAGCGCGGCGACCTCGGCGGGCCGGTCGCCCATGGTGAGGATCGCGACACCCAGGCGCGGTGAGGACACGGGGCACTCCACAACTCGGCGACAGCTTTCGGCAATTCCCGAGATGCTAGCCGTTCACCCTCCCGTGGGGTTCACGCAACCCGGGGGAACGGGCTGTCAAGCAGTGTGCGACGCGATCGCCGCGCCGACCACGGCGACGCGCCGGGCGAGGTCGGCGGCGGGCACCTCGACCAGCTCGTAGCCGAGGTCGCGGTAGGTCTGCTCGTGGATCCGCTCGAAGGCCAGCGAGTCCTCGAAGCTGATCCGCCGGGCCGGCGTCGGCTCGCAGAACCCGAGGTTGCGGACGAAGAACACCCGCCGCTCGTAGACCTCTTCTGCGGCGATCCGGTGGAGCTCGGCCCTGAGCGCCCGGGGCACGGGCAGGCCCAGGTGGGTGGCGAGGGCGAGGGTGCAGACCGGCGACCTGTCGTACACCTGGACCGTGCCGGTCGTCGGCGCGGCCAACTGCCGCCGGCGCTGGAGCGCGACGATCTCGTCGAGGAAGAACGGGCGTCGCCACGGCTCGTCCTCGCCCCGGGTGTGGGCCCGGGCGATGACGGCCGTCGCCGCCTCCTCGACGACGCTGTGGCCGAGCTCGGCCAGGCCGCGCAGGATCGAGGTCTTGCCGGCGCCGGGTGTGCCGGTGAGAACGTAACGCCGCATGCCGGGGGGAAGCCTTTCGTACGGGAGTGGGGGTCGGGCCGGTGACGGGCGGAACCTCGAACGGCGGGTGGGCCGGAGACGCCAGCGGTGCCCGGGCGTCGCACGCCCGCGGCGTACGACATCGTGCTCGCCCCAGTACAGCCCCGGGCGCGGGCGGTCGTCAACCGCGGTTGAGGACGCGGGTGACGCCGGCGACCAGCGCGGTGGTCAGCAGCCAGCCGGCGGCGACCAGCGCGTAGGCGAGGCCCTGGAGCGGGGGCGTGGTGAAGTGCCAGGCGTTGCGCAGGCCGAGGCCGGCGATGGGGATCAGCAGGTCGAGGGTGTACACGAGGGGGTTGAACGGGGCCGCCTCGTCCGGTTTGGCGGCGGTCGGCTCGCCGGCGGCGAAGGCCGCCGCGCCGAGCAGCGTGAGCAGCGCCAGCCAGGCGCCGGCCAGCCAGGGGCGGTAGCCGTAGCCGACGGTCGCGTCGAGCACGTGCCCCCAGGCGCGGGCGGCGGGGCGCAACGTCGTGCGCCGGTGCCGCTGCTGGGCGAGGCGGACGGCCCTGGCCTCGTGGTCGTGGCCCAGGGACTGGTAGGTGGCGGCCAGCTGCTGGTACGGCTGCGGCCGGTAGCCGTCCGGGTCGTGCCGGGGCAGGGTGAGCCGGCGGGCCGCCGGCAGGTGGGGTTCGAGGGCGCCGTAGACCAGGCCGTCGACGTGGGTGGGTGCCTTCGGCGGGTCGGCGTCCGGGAGGTGGAGGACGTCGACCCGGGCGTGGCGCAGGTCGACGGTGCCGGTCACCTGCTCGGCGCGTAGGTCGAGGACGCGCGCGCGGAGGTTGCGGCAGGTCAGGGCGGCGCGGCCCGGACTGGCCAGCCGGGCGCCGGTCAGGATCAGTGCCTCGCCCAACCGGGCCTCGGGCAGGCGGACTTCGCCCTCGGCCCGGAATCCGTTGTCGCCCACGATGCCGCTGCCGACCTCCATCCTTGCGCCGTCGAGCGCCACGCCGCCCGGGTTGGACAGGTGGGCGTCCTGGAGCAGCAGGGCGCCGTCGAGACGCGCGTCGTACAGGGTGGCGCCCGGTGCCGTGATCCGGGTGTGCATCAGGTCCAGGTTGCCGCCCTCCACGGTGATCCGGCTGGCGCCGAGGCCCGGGAGACGGGAGCCGGCGAACCCGGTCGCCCGCAGCCGGGCCGCGTACAGCTGGGGTCTCTGCTCGAACCAGCACCGTTCGAGGCGCAGCACGCAGCAGGCCTCGGCGAAGACCAGCTTCAGCCGGCCGGTGACCCGGGCGCCCACCAGGTGGACCACCGGGGTCTCGCCAGGCCGGACCTCGGCGCCGCCGAGCACCAGGGCGCGCACCACCTCGGCGCGCACCGAGCGGTCCTCCCCCCACCGCTCGCCGCCGGCCGGATCGTCCGACGCGGGGTCGCCGGTGCGCAGGTCCACCCGCTCGCCGGTGGCGAAGGCGTCCCACAACAGGCGCTCGGGCGGCGTGAGTTCGGCGTAGGACAGCACTCGGGCACGGTACCCGGCCGGGGGACTGCGGGTCAGGACGGGCGGACGCCGGCGTAGAACGGCATGTAGTCGATGGACTCGTAGCGGACCACGGCGCCCGGCTTGGGGGCGTGGATCATCATGCCGTCGCCGACGTAGAGGCCGACGTGGCTGATGTCGTCGTAGAAGAAGACGAGGTCGCCGGGTTGCAGCGCGTCGCGTGAGACGCGGGTGCCGGCGTTCACCTGGTCCCAGGTGACGCGGGGCAGTTCGACGCCGGCGGCGCGCCAGGCGGCCTGGGTGAGGCCCGAGCAGTCGTAGGAGTTGGGTCCTGTGGCGCCCCACACGTACGGCTTGCCGAGCTGGGCCTCGGCGAACGCGATGGCGGCCTCGGCGCCGCTGGCGGCGGTTGCCGGCGCCTCCGGCGTCTCCTCGGCCGGCGGCTCGGCGGCCTCGGCCTCCGCTTCCGCCGCCGCGGCCTCCTCGGCGGCCAGCCGTTCCCGCTCCTGCCGCTGGCGTTCGGCCTCGGCGGCCTGGCGCTCGGCCTCCTCCCGCTCAAGACGTTCCAACTCGTCGAGTTCGGCCTGCTCCTCCGCGGACAGCTCGTCGAGCATCGCCCGCGCCTCCGCGAGCATGGCCTGCACGGACTCCTGCTGCGCCTGGAGTTCGGCCTGGCGCTCCTCGAGCGCGACCAGCGCCGCGCCGGCCTCCTCGCCGCGCGCCGCGGCGGCCTGCTGGCGCTCGGTGTAGTCCGCCAGCGCCTGCTGTTGGGAGTCGCCGAGCCGGTCCAGGGTGTGGGTGCGGTCGAAGAAGGCGCGCGGGTCGGTGGACAGCAGCAGCGCTGCGGTGTCGCTCAGCGCGCCGCCCCCGCCGGTGCGGTACTGGGCCGCGGCGAACGAACCCAGCGCCCGCCGGGCCTCGTTGACCCGCTCCGTCTCCTGGGCCGCCTCGGTGAGCAGCTCATCGACGGCGGTCTGCTGCTCGTCCACCGCCTCCTGGGCCTCGTTGTAGTGCTGGGTGGCGGTGCCGGCCTCCCGGTAGAGGCGGTCGACCTCCTCCCGCACCTCCAGGGCGCGCTCCCGCGCGGCCTCCGCCCGGTCCCGCTGCTCCTCGATGCCGGGTGGTTCTTCGTCGTCGGCCGAGGCGGCCTGGGTGAGCAGCGTCATCGAGGCCAGCGCCGCGGCACCCACGCTCACGACGCCCCGGCGCGCGGCCGGGGAGTGGAGCAGTGCGGTGCGGCCGCGTGGCTTGCGGTGGGAACCCAAGGCCGGTCTCTCCTTTTCCCTCCCGCCCACCGGTCGGTTCCCCACGTCCGCCGGCCTGTCGGCTGGCCGGCCAATCCCTCGCGTGTCCGGTGAACGGCGGCGGCCCGCGGAGCCGGGTTCGGCCCTCGGGGTAACGAGCCACCTGGGGGTGCACGGTAGCCACCCGCCGGGAGCTTTGGGAAGACCGATGTGCGATATGCCCGAAACCAAACCGTGACCATCCCGGGTCGGGGCGGCGCCCCGGGAGCCTAGACTCGGGGGTGATGAGCGGCCTCTTCGACGACAGCGCACTGGCGGGCCTCGGACCCATGGGGGGACACGAGGAGCCGCCGCCACCCGAGCCCGACGCCCACGCGTACGAGCCCGAGTACGAGCGGGAGGAGATCCCGGACGACCTGTTCGCCGGCACCTTCGCCGAGCCGGGGCGGCCCGAGGAGGACGCGTACTACCGCAACGGCGCGCCCAGGCCGGTCGGCGACCCGGCGGCGCTGATCGAGGGGCTGAACGAGCAGCAGCGCGCCGCCGTCACGCACAGTGGCTCGCCGCTGCTCATCGTGGCCGGCGCCGGCTCGGGCAAGACCCGCGTGCTGACCCACCGCATCGCCTACCTGCTGGCGGCGCGGAACGCGCACCCGGGCCAGATCCTGGCGATCACCTTCACCAACAAGGCCGCCGGCGAGATGAAGGAGCGCGTCGAGGAGCTCGTCGGGCCGCGCGCCAACGCGATGTGGGTGATGACCTTCCACAGCGCCTGCGTCCGCATCCTGCGCCGCGAGAGCAAGCTGCTCGGCTTCACCTCCAGCTTCTCCATCTACGACGCGGCCGACTCCAAGCGCCTCATGGCGCTGGTCTGCCGGGACCTCGACCTCGACCCCAAGCGGTTCCCGCCGAAGTCGTTCAGCGCCAAGATCTCCAACCTCAAGAACGAGCTGATCGACCACGAGGACTTCGCCGCCCAGGCGTCCGACCAGTTCGAGAAGACCCTGGCCGAGGCGTACACCCTCTACCAGTCGCGGCTGCGCGAGGCCAACGCGCTGGACTTCGACGACATCATCATGACCACCGTCCACCTGCTGGACGCCTTCCCGGACGTGGCCGAGCACTACCGGCGGCGCTTCCGGCACATCCTGGTCGACGAGTACCAGGACACCAACATCGCCCAGTACACGCTGATCAGGCTGCTGGTCGGCACCGAGGACCCGGGCGAGCTGTGCGTGGTGGGCGACGCGGACCAGTCGATCTACGCCTTCCGCGGCGCCACCATCCGCAACATCCTCCAGTTCGAGGAGGACTTCCCGAACGCCACCACGCTGCTGCTGGAGCGCAACTACCGCTCCACGCAGACCATCCTCTCCGCCGCCAACGCCGTCATCGCGCGCAACGAGGACCGCCGCCCCAAGAGCCTGTGGACGGACGAGGGCGCCGGCGCCCGCATCACCGGCTACGTCGCCGACACCGAGCACGACGAGGCGCAGTTCGTCGCCGACGAGATCGACCGGCTCTCCGACCAGGGCCAGGCCAAGCCGGGCGACGTGGCCGTCTTCTACCGCACCAACGCCCAGTCCCGGGTCTTCGAGGAGGTGTTCATCCGGGTCGGCCTGCCCTACAAGGTGGTCGGCGGCGTCCGCTTCTACGAGCGCCGCGAGGTCCGCGACGTGCTCGCCTACCTGCGGGTGCTGGCCAACCCCGAGGACACCGTGCCGCTGCGCCGCATCCTCAACGTGCCCAAGCGCGGCATCGGCGACCGCGCCGAGGCGATGATCGAGGCGCTGGCACTGCGTGAGCGGATCTCGTTCGCCCAGGCGCTGCGCCGGGTCGACGAGGCGTACGGAATGGCGGCCAGGTCGGCCAACGCGGTCAAGCGGTTCAACGTGCTGCTCGAGGAGTTGCGCACCGTCGTCGAGTCGGGTGCCGGGCCGGCCACCGTGCTGGAGGCGGTGCTGGAACAGACGGGCTATCTCGCCGAGTTGCAGGCGTCCACCGATCCGCAGGACGAGACGCGGATCGAAAACCTTCAGGAACTCGCCGCCGTGGCGCTGGAATTCGAGCAGGCCCGCGACGAGGACAATCCCGGCACGCTGGCCGAGTTTCTGGAGCGGGTGGCGCTGGTCGCCGATTCCGACGAGATCCCGGACGAGGCGGAGGACGGCGGAGTCATCACGTTGATGACGCTGCACACCGCCAAGGGCCTGGAATTTCCCGTGGTGTTCCTCAGCGGCATGGAGGACGGCGTTTTTCCCCATATGCGCTCGCTGGGAAAGACCAAGGAGTTGGAGGAGGAGCGCCGGCTCGCCTACGTCGGCATCACCCGGGCCCGTAAGCGGCTCTACGTGACGCGCTCCACGATGCGCAGCGCCTGGGGCCAGCCGCAGCACAACCCGCCGTCCAGGTTCCTCGACGAGATCCCCGAGGAGCATCTCGACTGGCGGCGCTCCGGGGCGGCCGTGTCGGCCCCGACACCCTCCGTGGCCAGCGGTTCCGGGATCAGAGGGGCCGGGGCCGCGCCGCGCGCCCGCGGCTTCGCCACCGGCCGCGTCAAGGACCGGCCCGTCGTGGCGCTCGCGCCGGGCGACCGGGTGACGCACGACACCTTCGGCATGGGCCGGGTCGTCTCGGTGCAGGGCAGCGGCGACCGGGCCGAGGCCACCATCGACTTCGGCGGCGAGAAGCCCAAGCGGCTGCTGCTCCGATACGCCCCGGTGGAAAAGCTCTGAACACGCCTCTGTAGTGTTCCCGATATGTCACAGACCGGGGAAAGGGCTTGTGGTACGCGCCGGGTGAGCGATTAGCTGCCTGCGGCAACTCGTACTCCAGTTCCTTCTGTCCCCGGAGTACGTATCACATCGGATTCCCAGGGGGAACACCATGAGTCAGCCCTGGCAGCCGCCCCAGCCGGGAGACGGCGCCGGCCAGCAGCCGCCACAGCAGCCGGGCGGCGCGCCGCAGTACGGCCCTCCCCAGCCGTACGGCCAGCCGCAGCAACCTCCGCAGCAGCCGGGCTATGGTTACCCGTCGCAGCCGCCGGCCCAGCCTCAGCCGGGCTACGGCTACCCGCAGCAGCCGCCGCAGCCGAACCCGTACGGCGCCCCACAGCCCTACGGCGCGCCCGGCGGCTACCCGCCGGTGCCGCAGCCGGGCGGCGGCCCGAAGCAGAACGTGCTGCTGGCCGTCGTGCTCTCCGTGGTCGGCGCGCTGGTCGCGGCGCTGCTCTACGGCCTGATCTACTACGCCCTGTACGACGAGGCCACGCGCGAGTTCACCCAGCCCTTCTACGTCCTGGTCCTGGTCGGCGTGTTGGCCGCGCTCGGCCCGGCCTTCTTCGCCAAGGGCAACTGGGGGCTCTACGTCGTCGCCGCGGTGCTGGCCGTGGCGGCGGGCATCGGTGGCGAGCTCTTCGGCACCGCGATGGTGCTCAGCGAGCACATCTTCGGCGGCATCGACGGCGCCCCGGGCACGTTCGAGATCATCACCAGCTATCCGGGCGACCTCTGGGACGCCTGGGACGCTGGCAACAAGACGATCAACTACGTGCTGTTCGCCCTGCCGGCGGTCGCCGCAATCGCCTTCAGCGCCGGTCTCATGCGCCGCCGCTGACGGCACACGCCCCGACAAGCCGAAGGGCCCGCCAACTCCCCGGGGAGCGACGGGCCCTTCGGCTTGTCGTGTGCCGATCACGCCGGATCGGGCCTGATCAGGTCGGTTCGAGGCCCTGGTTGCGCAGCCAGGTCAGCGGGTCGATGGGGGAGCCGCCGCCGGGGCGCACCTCGAAGTGCAGGTGCGGGCCCGTGGAGTTGCCCGAGTTGCCGGAGTAGGCGATCACCGTGCCGGCCTGGACCGAACCCGACTGGTAGGCGGTGCTGTCCAGGTGCGCGTACCAGGTCTCGGTGCCGTCGGCGGCGGTGAGGATCAGCAGGTTGCCGTAGCTGGGGTGCCACTGGGTGCGGACCGTGCCGTCGGTGGCGGCCAGCACCGGGGTGCCGTAGCTGACGGGGAAGTCGATGCCGGTGTGGTTGGACATCCAGTTGACGCCCGCCTGGCCGTAGTAGGCGCTCAGGCCGCGCTGTTCGACGGGGAGGAAGAACTTCGGCCGCATCGCCTCGATCCTGGCCGCCTCGGCGGCCGCCGCCTCGGCCTCGGCCTCCTGCTGGGCCTCCAGGTCGATGCGGCCCTGGGTGCGGCTCGCGCGCTCCGCGTAGTCGCCGGCCGCGGCCTGGACGCTGGTCAGCTGGGTGTCGAACTCGGCGTTGGCGGCCGCGCGTTGGGCCTCGTCCGCCGGGTCGGGCGCGGCGACGGGCGCGGGTTCGTTCCCGGTGTCCGTGCCGGACTCGGAGACGGTGGCGGCCGTCGCGACCGCGGTGACGCCGAGGACGGCGAGGGAGGGGGCCGCGACGCTCAGGAAGGCGGAACGGGCCCGGGGCCGGCTGACGCGACGCCGGCCACGGCCTGGCCGGCCGGCCGGCGCCGGGGCGTCGGGCGCGTCAACCGAGTCGGCCGGCGCGGCGGAGTCGGGAAGCTCGTCGGCGGCCGTCGCGAGGTCGGGTTCGGGCTCCATCTCGACCCCGGTGCTCGGGGTGGTGTCGTAGCCCGGTGTGGTGTCGTAGGCGGCGTCCGGCTGCTCGGCCTGGGGCGCGGCCTCGAACTCCGGGGTGGCGTCGTAGTTCCCCGCGGCGTCGTACGCGGCGGCGCCGCTGTCGGCCCCGGCCTGCTCGCCGTAGCCGGCGACCTGCTGCTGGTGGAACTCCGGGCCGTAGGCGGCGCCGTAGGTGCCGTCGTACTCCTGGTACCCCTGCTGGTCCTGATGGCCCTGCTGACCCTGGAGGTCCTGGTAGGCGGCGACGCCCTGTGCGGGGGTCTCGTGAAGATCCCCGGCGCCGTAGCCGCCGGCGTCCCACTGGCCCGCCTGCTGCTGGAGGTACCAGTCCTCCACGCCCTGCTGGGGCGGGATGGTGGCCGTGGCGACCTGCTGGGGCTCGGCGGCCCACTGGCCCTCGGCTCCCCACTCGCCGTAGCCGCCGTGCTGCTGTCCCTGCGCGGGGTCGCCCCACTGCTGGGTGGGGGCGGCCTGCTGGGGCGTCGTGCCGTAGGGATCGAGAACGTCGTATGCGGCGTAGGAGCCGTAGCCGGAGTGATCCGAGTGTTGGTCGGTCACGCCGGACAGCAGACGATCGCTCACCGATTATGCCTTTCGGCTCGACGACAGGAGCAGGGGTGGGGTCCCAGCGGCTGCAGTTCGGCGTGACTGTACCGGCCGGTGAGCGGCGGCCACAATCTTTCCCGGTCCGTTCGCGGGTTTCGGTGAGTCAGGAAACGGGCAATAGCCCGCCTTTCGGCGGACCGCGCATTGATGCCGCACGATTTGTTCGATATCTGTTCGAATTTATCGGGGGTGGGAATCACCCAGGGTGCGCGCGCCTCCCGCGCCGGCCCTCCATGGGGGATCCTGGACGTTAACGACCGTTAGCTCCGGCGCCGTGGCCGGGCGACTTGGGAGGCTCAGCATGGGTGTATCGGGTCCGATTCGCGTCGTCGTCGCCAAACCGGGACTCGACGGCCACGACCGCGGCGCCAAGGTGATCGCCAGGGCGCTGCGCGACGCGGGCATGGAGGTCATCTACACCGGGTTGCACCAGACGCCGGAACAGATCGTGGACACCGCGATCCAGGAGGACGCCGACGCCATCGGCCTCTCCATCCTCTCCGGCGCGCACAACACGCTCTTCGCCCGGGTGCTGGAGCTGCTGCGCGAGAAGGACGCGGCCGACATCACCGTCTTCGGCGGCGGCATCATCCCCGAGGAGGACATCGAGCCGCTGCGGGCCCTCGGCGTGGCCGCGATCTTCACACCCGGCGCGCCCACCGGCGAGGTGGTGGCCTGGGTCACCGAGCACGTCGGGCTCGCCCACCGCTCCTGACACTCCCGGCAGCTCCCGGCGCCCCCAGCGGAGCGCCTGGTTTCGCGGGGCCCCGGACGGGAAAGTCTGTTCCCGTCCGATCTCGCCCCGGCGCGCGCCGCCGGAACCCCGCGTGAGCGGGTCGGTGCGGGGCGAACTGTGACAGGTCTCACCACTCTGGTGTGACCCGCGATTTATGAGCCCTCAGGGCCCCCGGATACGCTCGACGTCGGACTTGCCGCGTGCGTCAGCAAAGGCCACCGAGCCTCGCGCCGCGGCCACGCGGCACGCCCACGTCGACAACGACCGCGAGACCACTGACTGAGGGACGGACGCGCGTGGACCTGTTCGAATATCAGGCGAGGGACATCTTCGCCAAGCATGACGTGCCGGTGCTGGACGGTGAGGTCATCGACACGCCGGAGGCGGCGCGTGCGGCGGCCGAGCGCCTTGGCGGTCGCGTGGTCGTCAAGGCGCAGGTGAAGACCGGTGGCCGCGGCAAGGCCGGTGGCGTCAAGCTGGCCGCCGACCCCGAGGACGCGGTGGCCAAGGCCGGCGCCATCCTGGGCATGGACATCAAGGGGCACACCGTCCACCGCGTGATGCTGGCGCAGACCGCCGACATCGTGGACGAGTACTACGTCTCCTTCCTCCTCGACCGCACCAACCGCACCTTCCTCGCCATGGCCTCCGTCGAGGGCGGCATGGAGATCGAGGAGGTCGCCGCCACCAAGCCGGAGGCGCTGGCCAAGATCCCGGTCGACGCCATCGAGGGCGTCACCGCCGAGAAGGCCCGCGAGATCGTCGCGGCGGCGAACTTCCCGGCCGAGGTAGCCGACCAGGTCGCCGACGTGCTGGTGCGGCTGTGGGACGTCTTCATCAAGGAGGACGCCCTGCTCGTCGAGGTCAACCCGCTGGTCAAGACCGGCGACGGCCGGATCATCGCGCTCGACGGCAAGGTGTCCCTGGACGCCAACGCCGAGTTCCGCCAGCCGGAGCACGCGGCGCTCGAGGACAAGGCCGCCGCCAACCCGCTGGAGGCCGCCGCCAAGGAGCGCGGCCTCAACTACGTCAAGCTCGAGGGCGGCAACGTCGGCATCATCGGCAACGGCGCCGGCCTCGTCATGTCCACCCTCGACGTGGTGGCCTACGCGGGCGAGAAGCACGGCGGCGTGAAGCCGGCGAACTTCCTGGACATCGGCGGCGGCGCCTCCGCCGAGGTGATGGCCAACGGCCTGGAGATCATCCTGGGCGACCCCGAGGTCAGGTCCGTCTTCGTCAACGTCTTCGGCGGCATCACCGCGTGCGACGCGGTCGCCAACGGCATCGTGCAGGCGCTCGCGCTGCTCAAGTCCAAGGGCGAGGACGTCAACAAGCCGCTGGTCGTCCGCCTCGACGGCAACAACGCCGAACTGGGCCGGAAGATCCTCACCGACGCCGACCACCCGCTGGTCGAGCAGGTGAACACGATGGACGGCGCGGCCGACCGGGCCGCCGAACTGGCCGCCAAGTAGTCCGGACGAGGATCGACAGGACAGACGAGGACAAGAAGAGAAAATGGCTATCTTCCTCACCAAGGAAAGCAAGGTCGTCGTCCAGGGGATGACCGGCTCCGAGGGCCAGAAGCACACCCGGCGCATGCTGGCCGCCGGCACCAACATCGTCGGCGGCGTGAACCCGCGCAAGGCCGGCCAGAAGGTCGACTTCGACGGCACCGAGGTACCGGTCTTCGGCGGCGTCAAGGAGGCCATCGAGGCCACCGGCGCCGACGTCACCGTGATCTTCGTGCCGGAGAAGTTCACCAAGGACGCGGTCATCGAGGCGATCGACGCCGAGATCCCGCTGGCCGTGGTGATCACCGAGGGCATCGCGGTGCACGACACCGCGGCGTTCTGGGCCCACGCCGGTGCCAAGGGCAACAAGACCCGCATCATCGGCCCCAACTGCCCGGGCCTGATCACCCCCGGCCAGTCCAACGCGGGCATCATCCCGGCCGACATCACCAAGCCGGGCCGCATCGGTCTCGTCTCGAAGTCCGGCACGCTGACCTACCAGATGATGTACGAGCTGCGTGACCTGGGCTTCTCGACGTGCGTCGGCATCGGCGGCGACCCGATCATCGGCACCACGCACATCGACGCGCTGGCGGCGTTCGAGGCCGACCCCGAGACCGACCTGATCGTGATGATCGGCGAGATCGGCGGCGACGCGGAGGAGCGGGCCGCGGACTTCATCCGCGAGAACGTCTCGAAGCCGGTCGTCGGCTACGTGGCGGGCTTCACCGCGCCCGAGGGCAAGACGATGGGCCACGCCGGCGCGATCGTCTCCGGCTCGTCCGGTACGGCGCAGGCGAAGAAGGAGGCGTTGGAGGCGGCCGGCGTCAAGGTCGGCAAGACGCCCTCCGAGACCGCGCGCCTCGCGCGCGAGGTCCTGGCCGCGGCCTGAGGTTCGCCGACTCCTTTACCCCCCGCCCACCCGCGCCGCCGCTGCGCTCGGCCGCGACCGCCCTCCCGGCTCCGCCGGGGGTTCTCCCCACCCACCCGCCCTTTTCGGCGCTCCGCGCCCGTAGCGGCTTCGCCGCCGGGCCGATGGCCGCGCGCCGGCCTGCGGCCGTACCGGCGGGATGCCGGTGGGGTGGGTGGGCGGGGAAGACCCGGCGGAGCCGGGCAGGCGGCCGTACCGGCGGTACGCCGAAAGGGGCGGGTGGGCGGGGGAAGCTCCCCGGCGGAGCCGGGGGTGGCCGAGGCCGAGCGCAGCGGCGGCGCGGCAGGGTGGGAAAAGCAGGTTGTCGGTGTGCCGGCGGGGGTTGGGAGGCCCCGCTTGGCAGCATGGCCGGCGTGTGGGACCTTTCGCTCGGCAGATTCCGTGTCCGCTGGTGGTTGGAGGGCGCGCTGGCCGCCGCGCTCGGGCTCGCCATCGTCACCGTGCCGGTGCTGCTGCTGTGGACCGTCACGCCCTATCCCGGCATCGGGCCAGGCGTCGCGCTGCGGACCGCCGCCGATCTGTGGCTGCTGGGGCACGGCGTCGAACTGGTGCGCACGGACACGCTCAGCGGTGTCCCCGCGCCGGTCGGGTTGACGCCGCTGCTGTTGGCCGTCCTGCCGGCCGCCCTCCTCTACCGCGCCGCGCGGGGCACGGGGCCGGCCGCCGCGCTGTCGATCCTCGCCGGCTATCTCGTGGTGGCCGCCGGCGCGGCGGCGGTCGGCACCGCGCCGTACGTGTCGGCCGCCCGGCTGCCGCTGTTCGCCGGGGCCGTCACGCTGGTCGTGGCCCTCGCCGCGGGTGACGGCCGGGTCGGGGCCGCGGGGCGGGCCGCGTTCGCCGGTGCCGTGGCCTGCTGCGGCGTCGGCGCCCTGCTGGCCGCCGGGGCTCTGCTGAGCCACGCCGGCGTCGCGCAGGAGGTGTTCGCCGCGCTGACCGACGAGTGGTCGGGGCGGATCGGTCTGCTGCTGCTGGCCGGCGCGCTGGCGCCGAACGCGGCCGTGTGGGCGGCCTCCTACGGGCTCGGGCCCGGCTTCACGCTCGGCGCGGACAGCCTCGTCGGGCCGCTCGTCGTGCGCGGCGAGCCGGCGCTGCCCGAGTTCCCGCTGCTGGCGATGGCGCCGGCCGGGCCGCTCGACGCGCCCTGGGCGTGGGCCGTGGTCGCGCTGGTGCCGGCCGCCGTGGTGCTGGTGGTGGCGTGGTTCGTGGCGCACGCGGCCGTCCCGGTGCGCGACTCGCGGGCGATGGCGGACGGCTGGTGGGCGACGGCCGGCACCGCGCTGCTCGCCGCGCTCGGCGCAGGGCTGGTCATGGGCGGCCTCGCGGCGCTCGCCGGCGGGCCGCTCGGCACGGCCGCGATGGCGGAGTTCGGGCCCGTGCCCTACCTGGTGGCCGGGGCGGCGGCCGCCTGGACGGCCGCGCTCGCCACTCCGGTGGCGCTCACGCTGCGCGCCTGGCGGCTGCGTGGCGCCCGCAAGTCCCGCGAGCAGCGGATCCTGGAGGAGCTGCGGCTCACTCCCGTTCGCCGAAGTACGGGCGGAGCTGGCTGGGTAGCAGGTTCTCGCAGGATGCCCGGGACGGGGCGGTGAGCGCGTCGTCGACGCAGTCGAAGTAGTCCTTGTAGACGAGTTGCATGGTGTACGAGGCGGCGACCAGCAGCAGCGCGGCGCCGGCCAGCACCACCCCGGAGATGGCGGAGGCGCGGCCGGGGGACGGCGCCTGGCGGGCCGCCGCCTGGCCCGCGGGCCCGGTCACCGGCGGTCCTGCCGGCGCGCTCCGGCCGGCCTGCCCGCCCTGGAGGGCGGCCACCCGGCGCTCCCTGGCCTCGGGGCTCTCCTTCGGTCCGCCGCGCAGTGAGCTGATGCCCCAGTACAGGGCGAGCGAGCCGAGCAGCAGGGCCAGCCACTCCCAGCCGAGCGCCGCCGTCAGCACGCCCCACATGCCGGCCAACATCGCGTAGCGGGCGTGCCGCTGCGCCGGGTCGGACGGGTCCCACCGGCCGGGGCCGGCCGGGCCGGCGCCGGGGCCGCCGTCCTGGCCGCCGGTCGGTTCGCCCCAGCGGCCGCTGCCGCGGCGCGGCTGCCGGCTGCTCCACTGGCTGCCCCAGCGCGGCCGTTGGCCGTCCCGCTCGCGGTCCTCGCCGCCGTCCGCGCCGTCGCCCTGGCCGCCGTCACGGCCGTCGCCCGGGAGGTGACGCGGCTGCCAGGGTCGGTCGGGCGCGCCCTCGGGCGGCGGGGCGAAGGGGTTGTGCTCCTCGTCCGACCGGTCCTGGGGTTCGGAGGCGCGGCGTCGGTCCGTCATGGTGGTCGTCGGGTCTCCCTGCTAGGTGCGTTGCTTTCGACCGTACCTGGAGCGGACCGCCCCACGGCACGGGGGGAGTGAGGCGTGCCGGTATCGTTGCCGGGGACTCCCCCGCGAGGCCCGCCGGTGAGGCGCAGAGACGCAGAGAAAGTTTTCGCAGTGCCCCTTCCAGCTGAGCCGGCGGCGCCGGCGCGCGTCGTCGTACTGGTATCCGGTTCGGGCACCAACCTCCAGGCCCTGCTCGACGCGGTGGCCGAGCGTGGCCCGGCGTACGGCGCCGAGGTGGTGGCGGTGGGCGCCGACCGGAGCGGGATCGAGGGTCTCGCACGGGCCGAGCGAGCCGGGTTGCCGACGTTCGTCTGCCGGGTGCGGGACTACGCGACCCGCGAGGCGTGGGACGCGGCGCTGGCCGAGGCGGTGGCCGAGCACCGGCCCGACCTGGTGGTGTCGGCCGGCTTCATGAAGATCGTGGGCGCGGCGTTCCTGGGCCGCTTCGGCGGTCGCTTCGTCAACACGCACCCCGCCCTGCTGCCGAGCTTCCCCGGCGCGCACGCGGTGCGCGACGCGCTCGCGCACGGCGCGCGGGTCACCGGCTGCACCGTGCACTTCGTCGACGCGGGCGTGGACAGTGGGCCGATCATCGCGCAGCGGGCGGTGGAGATCAGGGACACCGACGACGAGGCCGCGCTGCACGAGCGGATCAAGGACGTCGAGCGAGGGCTGCTCGTCGAGGTCGTGGGGCGACTCGCCCGGGACGGCTACAGCATCGAGGGACGGAAGGTGTTTATCCCATGACCGGCGAACACGGCGATCTTGAGGCGCGGCGCCCGGTGCGCAGGGCGCTGATCAGCGTCTACGACAAGACGGGGCTCGCCGAGCTGGCCACCGGCCTGCACGCGGTCGGGGTGACGCTGGTCTCCACGGGATCGACGGCCAGGACCATCGCGGAGGCCGGCGTGCCGGTCACCGAGGTGGCGGACGTCACCGGCTTCCCCGAGATGCTCGACGGCCGGGTGAAGACGCTGCACCCGAGGGTGCACGCGGGCATCCTGGCCGACCAGCGTCTCGACGCGCACCGGGATCAGCTCGCCGAGCACGGCATCGAGGCGTTCGAGCTCGTGGTGGGCAACCTGTACCCGTTCCGGAAGACGGTGGAGTCGGGCGCCTCGGTCGACGAGTGCGTGGAGCAGATCGACATCGGCGGCCCCTCGATGGTGCGCGCCGCCGCCAAGAACCACCCGTCCGTGGCGGTCGTGGTGGACCCCGCGCGGTACCCGGAGGTGCTGGCGGCGGTCGAGGGCGGCGGGTTCACGCTGGCCCAGCGGCGGCGCCTGGCGGCCCGCGCGTTCCAGCACACCGCCGAGTACGACGCGGCGGTGGCCGGCTGGTTCGCGCAGCTGGACGCGCCCGAGGGCGAGTTGTTCATCGAGAACGCCAACCTGACGTTCACCAGGGAACGGGTGCTGCGCTACGGCGAGAACCCGCACCAGGCGGCCGCGCTCTACGGGGACGGCAGTGGCACCGGGCTCGCCGCAGCCGAGCAGCTGCACGGCAAGGAGATGTCGTACAACAACTACGTCGACACCGACGCCGCGCGGCGTGCCGCCTACGACCACGAGCAGCCGTGCGTGGCGATCATCAAGCACTCCAACCCCTGTGGCATCGCGGTCGGTTCCGACGTGGCCGAGGCGCACCGGAAGGCCCACGCCTGCGACCCGCTGTCCGCCTACGGCGGGGTGATCGCGGTCAACCGGCCGGTGTCGGTGGCGATGGCCGAGCAGGTGGCGGAGATCTTCACCGAGGTCATCGTGGCCCCCGGCTACGAGGACGGCGCGGTGGAGGTGCTGGCCCGCAAGAAGAACATCCGGGTGCTGCGCTGCCCGGAGGCGCCGGCCGCCGGCACCGAGTACCGGCCGGTGGACGGCGGCACGCTGGTGCAGGTCACGGACCGGCTCCAGGCGGCGGGCGACGACCCGGCCGAGTGGCGGCTGGTCGCCGGTGAGCCGCTGCCGGCCGCCGAGCTGGCCGATCTTCAGTTCGCCTGGCGCGCCTGCCGGGCGGTGAAGTCCAACGCGATCCTGCTGGCCAGGGACGGCGCCACGGTCGGCGTCGGGATGGGCCAGGTGAACCGGGTGGACTCGGCGCGGCTCGCGGTGCGGCGCGCCGGCGAGGAGCGGGCGGCCGGCTCGTTCGCGGCGTCCGACGCGTTCTTCCCGTTCCCCGACGGGCTCGAGGTGCTGATCGAGGCGGGCGTGCGGGCGGTGGCGCAGCCGGGCGGCTCGGTCCGCGACGAGCAGGTGATCGAGGCGGCGAAGGCCGCCGGCGTCACGATGTACCTGACCGGCACCCGGCACTTCTTCCACTAGGGCCTGTCTGACAATCCCCGGCGGGCTCGCGACGGCTAGCATCCCGCCTGGCTGCGTTGCCGAATCGCGCGAGTACGGCCAAGTACGAGCTGCGATCCGGCGCCTTGCCAGCCGGGCGCCATCCGCCGCTCGCTGATCCACCGGGAATTATCAGACAGACCCTAGGTCCTGTCCGGGCTGATCCGCGAAGATCGCCCGACAGGGCCTGGCGAGGGCCGCCCGTCGGCCGGACGGCTCGGCGCCCCGCAGGGGGCACCGGGCCGCCATGGCCGTAGGTGTTCCTCATTCCGCTTCACCCAGCGGAGCGTCACGGCTGGGGTCGGTGCAGGAGGTTGACGACGACCTCGTGCAGGATCTCGTGGTCGCGCGGGTCGTGGAGGCGGTAGGGGCCGCCGTCGATGGTGTACCACTCGGCGGCCCCCGCGTAGCGGACGCGCAGGGTCAGGGTGCCGTCGTCGGCGGCGCCGGTGTGGAGTTCGAGCTCCCCGGTGATCACGCCGACCTCTCTGGTCATCACCCCGCCGCGGGGCGCGGTGAAGACGGAGTACCTGTCGCTCATGCCTCCACTTCATACCCGCTGGGTCAGCAGGAGTTGAGCATCTCGTCCAGCGCGTCGGCCTCGGCCTGGTCGAGGGTGAGCTCGTACACGTACTTCACGTGGATCCACATCTCCGCGTAGACGCAGTGGAACCCCTCGGCCGGCGGCTGCCAGTCGGCCGGGTCCTGGTCGCCCTTCGAGCGGTTGGACGCGGCGCTGACCGCGATCAGCTGCGAGGTGGTGAGGTCGTTGGCGAACTCGCGGCGCCGGTCCCTGGTCCACTCGTCGGCGCCGGAGCGCCAACCCTCGGCCAGCGGCACGACGTGGTCGATGTCCAGTTGGGACGGGTCGGTCCAGGTGGTGTCGTCGTAGGGGCTGAACCAGGTGCCGGCGACGGGCCGGCAACTGCCCGGCGCCAGCTCCACGTTCTCGCCGTCGCGGATGAGGACGCTCTGTCGGGTGGTGCAGCCCTTGACGGTGATCCAGTGCGGGAACTCGTCGCGCGAGTAGCCGGCCATCGAGCCCGGCGGTTCCACGGTGAGGGCGGCGAGTTCGGTGCGTGCCTGCTCCTCGTCGGGGATGTCGGGAGGCAGGGCGTCGGCGGGTGTCGCGGTGGCCAGGGCGAGCAGCAGCGCGGCCAGCAGTGTCGCCAGGGTGGCGACCAACCGGCGTGCGTGGGTGGGGGGTTGCGGGTGGCGCATCAGGAACCTCCGTAGAGGTGTGGGGAGTTGCCTGATGACCGGTCTACCCGAATTGTGTCGTGCTCATGATCCACTGGGCGGTGCGGTCGATGCGCCACGCCTCCCCGAACGACCGCGTCGCCCGGCCCCAGTGGAAGCCGCCGCACCAGGGGGTGGGGCAAGGGGTGTAAGAAGGCCCCACCGGCACAGGGGTTGAGAGGCGGGGGGGCCGTAG
>NZ_JBHXFJ010000019.1:19793-92296 GCF_042722465.1 Streptomyces sp. NPDC127098 | reverse complement strand
ACATCACCCCCCCCAAACCCGTCGCCCGCTTCCTTTTTGAAAACGCCCCCGGCCCCCCCCCTCCCCCACCCCCCGCGGCGCGCGCGGTTGTTGACCGGCGCGCGACGGGCGTGTGGCCGCTGGTGGATCAGACGGCCAGCGGGACCTGGGTGTTCTGCGGCGGGCTGCCGTAGTGCTTGGTGACCTTGTTCAGCTCCAGCTGGCAGTAGAGCGCGTAGAACCCGAGCAGGCCGAGCAGCAGCCCGACGGCCGGGCTCGCGCTCGGCTGCAGGCCGGCGACCCGCTGGGTCTCGGCGATGCGCTTGACCGTGTTCCAGATCGAGAGGAACGGCGGCACGATCAGGATGGCGCCCAGGGTGATGGCCAGCAGGCTGGTGCCGGGGCTGGCCGGGCGGCGCCGGTCGAACTGCCCCATCTCCTTGTTGATCTTGTAGTACCAGACCAGGGCGTAGATGCCGAAGGTGACCAACGGCAGCAGGAGCGCGGCGACCGGGTTGCGCTCCTTCATCATGAACCCGGCCGCGCCCGGGGCTCCGGCCTGCGCCGGCGCGTACGCCGCGGGTTGCGCCTGGTAGTTGCTCACGTCTGCGGGACTCCTGTGCGAACGGGAACGGGATGAGACCAGGGGTTGGCCGCCGAACCTCCGAGGACGCGTTCGCCTTCCGCCCCCCGAGATCCGCCGACGCGTCATTCGACCGCCCCCGCCCGGCCCGCGTCCACCCGCGGCCGGGCTCTGTGGCGAAGCTGAGACCTGACGGTCGCGGCCCGGGGACCGGATTCGATTCCCGCCCCCGCCATCCGGGAGAATGGCGGCCATGAGCGCCCAGATTCTCGATGGCAGGGCGGCCGCGGCCGCGATCAAGACCGACCTGAAGGCCCGGGTCGCCGTCCTCAGGGAGCGCGGCGTGACCCCAGGGCTCGGCACCCTGCTGGTCGGCGACGACGTCGGCAGCCAGAAGTACGTCGCGGGCAAGCACCGCGACTGCGCCGCCGTCGGGATCTCCTCCATCCAGCGCGAGCTGCCGGGCACCGCGAGCCAGGACGAGATCGAGGCCGTCGTCCGGGAGCTGAACGCCGACCCGGCCTGCACCGGCTACATCGTCCAGCTGCCGCTGCCGCGCGGCGTCGACGCCAACCGGGTGCTGGAGCTCATCGACCCCGCCAAGGACGCGGACGGCCTGCACCCCACCAACCTGGGCCGCCTCGTCCTCGGCCAGCCGGCCCCGCTGCCCTGCACCCCCAACGGCGTGGTCACGCTGCTGCGCCGGCACGGCGTGGAGATCGCCGGCGCCCACGTGGTCGTCGTCGGCCGGGGCGTCACCATCGGCCGCTCGATCCCGCTGCTGCTCACCCGGCGCAGCGAGAACGCCACCGTCACCCAGGTCCACACCGGCACCCGCGACATCTCCGCCCACCTGCGCCAGGCCGACATCATCGTGGCCGCCGCCGGCGTGCCGCACCTGGTCAAGCCCGAGGACGTGAAGCCGGGCGCGGCCGTCCTCGACGTCGGCGTCAGCCGGGACGAGCACGGCAAGATCGTCGGCGACGTGCACCCCGGCGTGGCCGAGGTCGCCGGCTGGCTCTCCCCGAACCCGGGCGGCGTCGGGCCCATGACCCGGGCCATGCTCCTGCAGAACGTGGTGGAGGCCGCCGAGCGCGCCGCCGCCGCCGAGGTGAGCGGGTGACCGGCGTGGGAGGCGACCAGGGGATCGGCTGGCTCCGCCGCTGGCGGGTGCCGGAGAAGTACCGCACGCGCGACACGGCGCGCCCCGAGGGCGGTCAGCGCACCGCGCCGGGCAGCGCCCCCGCGCCGATACGCCAGTGGCCGCTGCTCGCGGTGCTCGGCGGCACGCTGCTCGGGCTGCTCGTCACCCTCGGCGACTTCCGGATCGGGCTGCTGATCGTCGGCTGCACGCTGCTCGCCGCCGCCGGGATGCGCGGCTGGCTGCCGGCCGTCGGGATGCTCGCGGTCCGCTCCCGCTTCACCGACGTGCTGACCTACGGCGTCGCCGGCGCCCTCATCACGCTGCTGACGCTGATGGCCGAGCCCGGGCCGTGGCTGGAGATGCCGTTCCTCAACGACGTGCTGCGGTTCTCCGCCGGTTAGGCCCTGTCCGGCCGATCTTTCCGGGGCCGCGACGCCGTACACGGCACCTTGCTGCGTTACCCCGCGCCGCGGAGCGGCATATCGGGCGCTGCGCGCGAATACGGCCGAGTATGAGCTGCGCTGCTGTCGAGGTGCGGCTCCGCCGCGTGGGGCGCCTTGAGCGAAGCGACTGGGGGCACCTCCCTGGGGGCACCGCCCTGGGGGTACCTCCCTGGGGGTACCTCCCAGCGTTAGCTGGGGGCCGTTAGCTGGAGGCCGTTGGCTGGGGGAGCACCGCGTCTGACGCCGCGGCCTGATCCGAAAAGATCGACCGGACAGGACCTAGCCCTGTTCAAGCCAGCCGGCGACCGTGTCCGGGTGCTCGGTGACCCACTGCTCGGCCGCGGCCGCCGGCGTCATGCCCTCGCCGGCGATCAGCTCCGCCACCGCGTTCTGGTCCTCGGCCGACCAGGAGAAGTTCCGCAGGAAGTCGACGGCCGCGCCGCCCGCCTCGGCGAACTCGGCGTTCAGGTACTTCTGCAGCGTTATCCGCGGGTAGTAGGCGGGGAGCTGTATCTCGGCGAGCGGCACCTCGGCGCTCAGCCAGTGCGGCTCCCAGAAGTACGTCAGCAGCGGCTCGCCCGCCTCGGCCGCGCCCGCTATCTCCTCGACCAGCGCGTCCTCGCTGCCGGCCGCCACCGGCCGGTAGGCCAGGTCCAGGTCCTCGACGATCGCCTCGTCCCTGGTGGCGTACTCCGGGTCGCCGTGCAGCAGTCGGCCGCCGAGCTCGCCCGCGAAGTCGTTCAGGTTGCGCCAGTCGAGCACCCCGGGGTTGGCCTCGGCGAACTCCTCGGGGACGTACCAGCCGACGTGGCCCGTGATGCCGAGCTCGCCCGCGCCCACCACCTGCTCCTTGCGGTCGACGTACAGCTCGACCACGTCCGGCAGCGCGCCCCAGTCCTCAAGGACCGCCTGCACGCTGCCCTGCCCCAGCTGTTCCCACGCCTCCCGCTGGCTGAGCTCCACCCTGCGCACCGGCACGTCGAGCTCGTTCTCCAGCACGTGGGCGGCCACCGCCGCGTTCGCCTGCCCGCCGGGCCACGCCGGCACCGCGATCACCACGGGCTCCCGCTCGTCCTCGGCCAGCCGCCCCGTCACCCCGTCGGCCAGGTCGCAGCCGCTCACCGCCAGCAGGCTCAGGGCACCCATCCCGGCGAAGAGGGGATGACGTATCCGCATGGTGTGCAGTCCTTCGAGGTGTGGCGGCGGGGCGGGGACGGGACGCGCGCGCGGTGTGCGTGGGATGGATGCAGTGTGGCCCCGACCTCAGGTCCGGGGCCACCACTCGCGCACGTTCTCTCCGTGATTTCTTCCGCTTTTTTTCGCGGGGGTCGCCGTGCCGCCGGTCGATCAGATGAGGCCGAGCGCGCGCACGGCCTCGCGCTCCTCGGAGAGCTCCTTGACCGAGGCGTCGATCCTGGCGCGGGAGAACTCGTTGATCTCCAGGCCCTGGACGATCGAGTAGGAGCCGTCGGCCGTGGTCACCGGGAACGAGGAGATCAGGCCCTCGGGCACGCCGTAGGAGCCGTCGGAGGGAACGGCCATCGAGGTCCAGTCGCCCTCGGCGGTGCCGTTGACCCAGGTGAACACGTGGTCCACGGCCGCGTTGGCCGCCGAGGCCGCCGAGGAGGCGCCGCGGGCCTCGATGATGGCCGCGCCGCGCTTGGCGACGGTCGGGATGAACTCGTCGGCCAGCCACTTCTCGTCGTCGACGACCTCGGCCGCGTTCCGCCCGGCGATCTCCGCGTGGAACACGTCCGGGTACTGGGTGGCCGAGTGGTTGCCCCAGATGGTCAGGCGGCGGATCTCGGACACGCTGGAGCCGGTCTTCTTCGCCAGCTGCGACAGCGCGCGGTTGTGGTCGAGCCTGGTCATCGCCGTGAACCGCTCCGCCGGCACGTCCGGCGCGGCGGCCTGCGCGATCAGCGCGTTGGTGTTGGCCGGGTTGCCCACCACGAGGACCTTGACGTCGTCGGCGGCGTGGTCGTTGATGGCCTTGCCCTGTGGCTTGAAGATGCCGCCGTTGGCCTCCAGCAGGTCCCCGCGCTCCATACCCTTGGTGCGCGGCCGGGCGCCGACCAGCAGGGCCACGTTGGCGCCGTCGAAGGCGACGTTCGGGTCGTCGGTGATGTCGATGCCGGCGAGCAGCGGGAAGGCGCAGTCGTCCAGCTCCATGGCGGTGCCCTCGGCGGCCGACAGCGCCGGGGTGATCTCCAGCAGCCGCAGTCGGACCGGGGTGTCCTGGCCGAGGAGCTGCCCGGAGGCGATGCGGAAGAGCAGGGCATAGCCGATCTGGCCGGCCGCTCCGGTGACGGTTACGTTGACGGGGGTGCGGGGCATGTGTGGCCTTCCGAAGTCGGACAGTTCAGACAGCGAGATCCTTCAGGTCCGCCCGTCAGGTTAACCGACGCCTCCCGGGCGGCCGGGATCGGGCTGGCCTCGGAGGGTGGGGGACCTGAGACAATGAACCCATGACCACAGGACGACTGCGTGTGCTCTCCGGGATCCAGCCCACCGCGGGCTCGTTCCACCTCGGCAACTACCTCGGCGCGGTGCGTCAGTGGGTGGCCCTGCAGGAGACCCACGACGCGTTCTACATGGTCGTCGACCTGCACGCCATCACCATCCCGCAGGACCCGGCGGAGCTGCGCGCGTCGACCAGGCTGGCCGCGGCCCAGCTGCTCGGCGCGGGCGTCGACCCGGCCCGCTGCACCCTGTTCGTGCAGAGCCACGTGCCCGAGCACAGCCAGCTCGCCTGGGTGATGAACTGCCTGACGCGGTTCGGCGAGGCGTCCCGGATGACCCAGTTCAAGGACAAGTCGGCCAAGCAGGGCGCCGAGGGCACCAGCGTCGGCCTCTTCACCTACCCCGTGCTCCAGGCCGCCGACATCCTGCTCTACCACGCCAACCAGGTGCCGGTCGGCGAGGACCAGCGCCAGCACGTCGAGCTCACCAGGGACGTCGGGCAGCGCTTCAACAGCCAGTTCGGGGACACGCTCACCCTGCCCGAGGCGTACATCCTCAAGGAGACCGCCAAGATCTACGACCTCCAGGACCCGGCGGCCAAGATGAGCAAGTCCGCCGCCTCCGACAAGGGCGTGGTCTGGCTGATGGACGAGGCGAAGGTCTCCGCGAAGAAGTTCCGCAGCGCCGTCACCGACACCGGCACCGAGGTGCGCTACGACCCGGTGACCAAGCCGGGCGTCAGCAACCTGCTCACCATCTACTCGGCGCTCACCGGTCTCTCCGTCGGCGAGATCGAGGAGAAGTTCGCCGGCCAGCTGTACGGCCCGCTGAAGACCGAGGTCGCCGAGATCTTCGCCGACTGGGTGGCGCCCTTCCGCACCCGGGTCCTGGAGTTCCTCGACGACCCGGCCCAGCTCGACGCGATCCTGGCCGAGGGCGCCGCCAAGGCGCGCGAGGTGGCGGCCGGGACCATGGCCACCGTCTACGACCGGATGGGCTTCCTGGCGCCGGCCGGCGGCTGACGGGCGATCACGCGGGGGCGGGGGACCGGGTAACGAGCAGCGCGAGGAGAGGAGTCGCGGCGTGGGCACGGTCACGCTCGGCGTGTCGATCGCGGTCCCCGAACCGCATGGCAGCGCTCTGCAACGCAGCCGGCTCGGCTTCGGCGACGCCGCCGCGGCCGGCATCCCCACGCATGTGACGCTGCTGCCGCCGACCGAGGTGCACGCCGCCGACCGGCCCGCGATCGAGGACCACCTGTCCGCCGTCGCCAGGGCCGGCCGTCCCTTCCCCCTGCGGCTGCGCGGCACCGACACCTTCCGGCCGCTGACGCCCGTGGTCTTCCTGCGGGTGGTCGAGGGCGGCGCGGCCTGCGACCGGCTCCAGGAGCGGGTGCGGGCGGCCGGCGGCCCGCTGGACCGCGAACTGAGCTTCCCCTACCACCCGCACGTCACCCTCGCGCACGGCATCGCCGAGGACGCGATGGACATCGCGCAGGCCGAGCTCGCCGACTACGAGGCGGCCTGGACGGTGCGCGGCTTCGCGCTCTACCAGCAGGACGCGGCCGGCGTCTGGCAGCCCTGCCGCGAGTTCCGCTTCACCGGCCGCGCCGCCGCGCTGGCGGGCGAGCCCGCCCACGAGACGGCCTGAGCGAAGCCCTGCGCGCTGGCCTGCGGCCGGCCGTGCCGCGTCCACCCCCCGGCCCCTGGCGGTGCCCCCGCGCGGCAGGGCCGCGTGGGCCCGGCGGCGCGGCCGCCGCGGGCCGGGGCCGGCCGGTCGGCCGTCGCCCGCGGCGCGCAAAGGGTGGCGAAGAGCCGAGCACGGCGTGCGCGGGGCCCGGCGGCGCGGCCGCCACGGGCCTCGCCCGGCAGGCCGGGCGTCGTGCGCGGCGCGAAAAGGGCGGGCGGGTGGGGGAGACCCCGGCGCGGAGCGCCGGGGCGTGTCTTTTCCCGCTCCGCGGGCAGGCGCACCTACCGTGGCACGCGCGATGGTGACTCTGACCCGGCTGCCCTGGATCGGCCCCACGCTGGCCAGGATCCAGCGCACGCGGGCCTGGGGTGTCTACGAGTACCTGGACGAACGCAACTGGACGCGGCTGGCCGCGGCCATCACCTTCACCAGCTTCACGGCGCTCTTCCCCGTCCTCGGCCTGGCCGCCGCCATCACCGCCGCCGTGCTGAGCGACCAGCGGGTGCGTCAGGTCGAGGACTGGTTCGCCGACCAGGTGCCCGGCATCGCGCACCGGCTCGACCTGGACAGCCTCTTCGCCAACGCGGACACCCTCGGTCTTGTCTCGCTGCTGCTCGTGGTGCCCACCGGCGCCAGCTGGGTCAACGCGCTGCGCGGCTGCCTGCGGGAGCTGTGGGACCTGCGGGACCCGCCGGGCAACCCGCTGCTGCGCGGCGCCAAGGACCTCGGCGTGCTGGCCGGGCTCGGCGCCGTCACGCTGCTCTCGCTCGCCGTCTCAGCACTGGCGCTCGCCGTGGTCAGGGTGCTCGCCAAGCACGGCCCCGGCATCGTGCTCATCCAGTTCGCGGCCTTCGCGTTCGCCGCGGCCGTGACGGCCCTGCTGCTGGTGTACGTGCTGAGCTGGCTGCCCGGCGTCCGGCCGCCGCGCGGCCTGCTGCTGACGGTGTGCGGCCTGGGCGCGGTCGGCTTCGAGCTGCTGAAGGCGCTGCTCGGCGGCTACCTCACCCAGGTCGCGACCCGCAACCTCTACGGGGCCTTCGGCGTCCCCATCGCGCTGCTCATCTGGATCAACCTGATGGCCAAGCTGCTGCTGGTGTGCTGCGCCTGGACGGCCTCCGCGGTCACTCCCGAGGAGCGTCGTCGCGCCGACGTCCTGGGCGCAGAGCCGACAGCTGACTCAGCGCCGGAAGAGGATGCCGGCGATGGAACACGTAGGCCCCCGCCGCAAGCACCACCAGGCCCGCCGCCGTGACGCCCAGCACCAGCAGGCCGCTGACGGCGCCGCCGTCCGAGCCGGCCGCGCCGTGCAGGCCGGCCTCCTGGCCGCCGTTCTTGCCGTCGTCGCCGTCCGACTCCTCGCCGTCCTCGCCGCCCTCCGAGCCCGGCGTCTCGCTCAGCGGCGGCACCAGCTCACCCACCGGCTCGACGAGGCCCTCGGCCGCGAAGCCCCAGTCGAGCAGCGCCGCCGACTCGCGGTAGACCGCCAGCGGGTCGTCGTCGTCGGGCGCGAGCGCCGTGACGAGCAGCACCCGGCCGTCGCGCTCGGCCACGCCCGTGAAGGTGTGCCCCGCGGTCGAGGTGTAGCCGTTCTTGACGCCGGCCAGGCCCTCGTAGCGGTCGAGCCCCGGCGCCCCGACGAGCAGCCGGTTGGTGGACTGGATCTCGTAGCTCTCGCGGTCCTCGCCCTCGCCGGAACCGGGGAACTCGGCGCGCGGCGTGGACACGTACTCGCGGAAGTCGGAGTTCTGCATGCCGGAGCGGGCGAAGAGGGTCAGGTCGTAGGCCGAGGAGAGCTGCCCCTCGGCGTCGTAGCCGTCCGGGTTGACGACGTGCGTGTCGTTGGCCTGCAACTCCTCGGCGCGCTCGTTCATCTGGGCGACGGTGCGGTCCTTGCCGCCGTTCATGGCGGTGAGCGCGTAGACGGCGTCGTTGCCGGAGGCGAGGAAGACGCCGTGCCACAGGTCCTCGACGGTGTAGGTCTGGCCGTCGGCGATGCCGACGGCGCTGCTGCCCTCGCCCATCTCCTCGAAGTGCTCGGGCTCGGCGCGGTAGGTCTCGTCGCGCTCGAAGCTGGGCAGCACGGTGTCGGCGAACAGCATCTTGAGGGTGCTGGCGGGGGCGAGCGGCCAGTGCGCGTTGTGCGCGGCCAGCACGTCGCCGGTCTCGGCGTCGGCCACGATCCACGATCTGGAGGTGAGGTCGTCGGGCAGGGCCGGCGCGCCGTCGCCCCGGTCGACCTGCGTACCGGGGCGGCCGAGACGTTCGCCGCCGATGGTGGACATGGCCTCCGGGGGTTGTTCGTCCCGGGCGTCGTCCGCCTCCTCGTCGGCATGGGCCGGCGAGACGAGGGCGAACGTGACGAGTGCGGCGCAGCCGAACGCGCGCGCGGCGGTCGTAAAAGCAGACGAGCGATTGAACGGCACATCGTGAACTTACCGTCGTCGCGCCGTGACGCGGCGAGCGGAGCGTGTCAAACCGGTGAGAGCCGCCGTCAACCGGGGGATCCGGCTCGCCCATACTTGCCTGTGGGGGTCCTGAGGAAAGGTTGGCGGGATGGGGTTCGGCTTCGTCGCCGTGCTGCTGGTGCTCGTGGTCGTCGTCCACTGGTATCTCTGGCTGCGGCTCGTCCGCGACGTGTCCCGGCCGGGGGGCTGGTACCGGCGCGTCGGCACGGTGCTGCTGTGCGTGCTGCCGGCCACGTCGCTCCTGGCCATACTGGGCGGCCGCCTCCTCGACCTGCCGTTCCCGCTGGTCCGGGTCCTCGCCTGGCCGGGCAACTACTGGTACGGCTCACTGCTCTACATCCTGCTGACGCTCGCCATCTCGGAAGCGGTCCGCCCGCTCCTCCTCCGCGGCACGCGCCCGGCCTCCGGCCGGGCCGAAGCCGGGGGCTCCGCCCCCGGGCCCGGCGCCGCTGGCGCGGCGGCCGTGGCCGCGACGGAGTCGCGTGCCTCCGGCGCGGGCTCCGCCGGCCAGGCCGGGCGCTTCGCGCCCGCCGGCGATGGTGCGGGCCGAGCCGAGGGTCCGGCGGTGAGTGGCGAAGCCCCGACGTCCACCGGCACGGCCGGTGCCGCTGGCGCGGTGGCCCGCGTGCCCGCCGAGGGCGACCGGCGGTCCGGTACCTCCGGTGCGGAGGACGCCGTGACGGCGTCCGGCGCCGGTGGCCGGGCCGAAGCCACGGGCTCCGCCGGCTCGGCCGGGGACGGAGCCCCGACGCCGGCCGGCATGGCCGGTGCCGCTGGCGCGGCGGCCCGCGTGCCCGCCGAAGGCGGCCTGCGGTCCAGGACTTCCCGCACCGCTGACCGGGGCGAAGCCACGGGCTCCGCCGGTTCGGCCGAGGGCTCCGCACCCGCCGGCGGCAGCGTGGGGGCCCGGGGCGGAGCCCCGGAGTCCGCCGGCCCGGCTGGGGGTTCCGCATCCGGCGCCGGCAGTGTGGGCCGGGCCGAAGGCCCGAGGCCGGCCGGCACGGCCAGTGCCGGCGCCGCCGGCGTGCCGGCGGTCGAGGGGGTCCGGGGCGGAGCCCCGGAGGTGGGGCCTCAGGACGGCGCGGAGTCCGCCGCGTCAGCGGCGGAGCGTGGCCAACCGAGCCGGAGGCTCGTCGTGGCGCGGGGGATCGCCGTCGCCACCGGGGTGGTGACGGCCGGGTTCATGGGCTACGGGACGTACGCCGCGCGGCGGCTCGTGACGCGGCGGGTGAGCGTCACCCTGCCGCGGCTGCCGAGCGCGGCCGACGGATACCGGGTGGCCGTCGTCAGCGACATCCACCTCGGGCCGCTGCTCGGCCGCGCGCACTGCCAGCGGGTGGTGGACACCATCAACCGCACCAGGCCGCACCTCGTCACCGTTGTCGGCGACCTCGTCGACGCCGAGGTGGACGACCTGCGTTCGGCGGTCGCGCCGCTCGCCGGGATCGAGTCCAGGGACGGCGTCTACTACGTCACGGGCAACCACGAGTACAACGTCGACACCGGCGCCTGGGTCGACCACGTCAGGGAGCTCGGCCTGCGTCCGCTCACCAACGCCAGGGACGAGCTGCCCCACTTCGACCTGGCCGGGGTCAACGACGTGGCCGGTGAGGGCACCGACTTCGGCGGTCCCGACTTCGAGGCCGCGCTCGGCGACCGCGACCCGTCGCGGGTCAGCGTCCTGATGGCGCACCAACCCGTCCAGATCCACGACGCCGTCGAGTACGGCGTCGACCTCCAGCTGTCCGGCCACACCCACGGTGGGCAGATGTGGCCGCTCAACTACGTGGCGGCGGCCGCCAACCCGACCCTCGCGGGGCTCGACCGTTACGGCGACACCCAGCTCTACGTCACCCGGGGCGCCGGCGCGTTTGGCCCGCCGGTCCGGATCGGCGCCGACCCCGACGTGACGCTGATCGAGCTGCGCACCGGCTGAAAGTGCGCCCATCGAACGCGCATAGGGGTCAACTATTCGAGCCGTCCAGGTGTCTTGGATAACGAGCAGGGCACAACCTGACAGCGTGACGGGAACGACGCGCGACGGCGAGGAGGAGTGTGGGGGCATGGCGGACGAAGTCGAGACGGAGCCGGGGCTGATCATCAGAGGGCGGGTGCGGGACTCCCTCGGGGTGGCGTTGCCCCGCGCCGTCGTGACGCTGTCCGGCGCCGGCGGCGGTCGGCACCTGGTCAAGACACGCAGCGCGGCGGACGGCGCGTTCACTGTCGCCGCGCCGGAGCACGGCGAGTATCTGCTGGTGGCGTTCTCGCCGCAGTTGGGGAGCCAGAGCGTGGCGGTCAGGCTCGAGGGGCGGCCGGTCGAGGTCGAGTTCCGGATGAACGTTCCGGGCGCGCTCGACGTCTGATCATCACCGAACGGGACGCGAATCACCACGGGATCCGGCCGGACGTGAGGGTCGGGTGTCCGGAGACTGGGACGAAAGCGTCCAGATTCGTGTCCCGTCCGTTGCCCCCTGACCCATGCGCGGGATCAGCCACTGTGGTTGGCTTGCCTCCCATACGTCATCGGATGAAGGGCGCGGGGAGTTGCGACGGATCCGGGCCAGACGGGCCACAGGTATCGGTCTCGCGGTGGTGCTGCTGGTCGGCGTCATCGGTGGCTGGATGTACTTCCGGTCGGGTGGGGGCGAAGAGGATCCGATCGTGGTCGGCAGCACCTCGACACCCACCGTCCTGGACCCCGGCGGCGCCTACGACGCGGCCGGGGCGGCGCTGATGAGCAACCTCTTCCAGTCGCTGATGACCTACGCGCCCGGCCAGGAGGAGCCGGTCCCCGACGCGGCCGAGCAGTGCCAGTTCACCGACAACCAGCTCACGGTGTACCGCTGCACGCTCCGCGAGGGCCTGGTGTTCAGCAACGGCGAGGAGATATCGCCGGAGGACGTCCAGTACTCGTTCGAGCGCATCCTCTCCATGGCCGACCGGGCCGAGCGCGAGGCCGCGGACGACTCCATACCCGACGAGGAGAAGTTCGCCTACGCGGGGCCCTCCAGCCTGCTGGCCACCCTGGAGGCCGTGCGCGTCGACGACCAGGACATCATCTTCGAGCTCAACCAGCCCGACGCCACCTTCCCCTTCGTGGTCGCCGGCAGCGCCGGCGCCATCGTCGAGCAGGACAGCTACAGCAGCATCGAACCCCGCACCGACGGGCGGGTCGTCGGCTCGGGTCCCTTCCTGCTTGAGGAGTTCCGGCCCGACGAGTACGCCCGGCTGGTCCCCAACCCGGACTACCAGGGCGCGGTCGAGAGCCCCGACACCCCGGTGACCGTGCGGTACTTCGTGCAGGCCGACGACGGCACCCCGGCCGAGGAGCTGCTCGCCGAGGCGTGGGACGCCGGTGAGATCGACGTCAACAACGGCCGGATGCCGCCCTCGGTGATGTCCGAGCTCAACCGCAGCGACTCCGAGCTGCGGGTCGCCGAGACCACCGGTGCCAGCATCCGCGTGATGGCGTTCAACACCGACCAGGACAAGCCGATGGGCAACGCCGTCGCGCGCCGGGCCGCCGCCGCGCTGCTCGACCGCGAGGCGATCGCCCGCCACGTCCAGCAGGACACGGTGGAGCCGCTGTACTCGCTGATACCCGTCGGCTTCACGGGCCACGGCACCCCCTACTACGACCAGTACCGCGACGTCACCCCCGCCGCGCTGCGCACCGAGCTGGAGGAGGCCGGTCTCGAACTGCCGGTCCGCTTCGACCTCGCCTACTCGCGCGGCGTCGCCAACCACGCCGAGGCCGCGCTGATCGAGCAGCAGTTGGAGGAGGGCGGCCTCTTCGACGTGGAGATCGCCTACTACGACTGGGCCGAGTTCATCCCCACCATCTACGGCGCCCGGAGCTACGACGCGTGGCTCATCGGCTGGACCCCCGACTTCCCGGACCCGGCGACCTTCACCGACACCATCCTGGGCCCCGGCGACGGCATGGCCACCGGCTTCTCCGACAACGCCATCAACGAGCTGATCGGCAGGACCCACCAGGAGTCCGACCGCGCCCGTGCCTCCGAGGACTTCCTCACCATCCACGACCTCGCCGCGGGTTCCGCGCCGATCGTGCCGATCTGGCAGGACAAGCGCACCATCATCAGCACCGCCGACATCAGCGGCACCCAGAACCTCGTCTCGCACAGCGGCGTCTGGCGGCTGTGGGAGCTGCACCGCATCTGATCTTCGGGCAGGATGCAGCCATGGCACGTTTACGGCACACGCTCGCGCTCGCCTCGGTCGACCGGGGGCGCGTCGAGAGCTTCACCGCCGTGGTTCACGAGGTCCTCGAGAGTCTGCGCGCGGAGGGCGGCACGCTGGTCGCGGCGGACGGGCGCCCCGTCCGCGCCGCCCGGCTCGTCGCCGGCGAGCACCTGAGCCCCGGCGCCCGCTACCAGGGCACCGGGGCGGAGGCGGAGCGGTCACCGGTGGCGGGCGCCGCGCGCTGGACGGACGGTGAGCTGACCGTGCTCGGCTGGGACCGGGCCGAGGGCACCGCGCTCCGCTTCGACCTCGGCCGCGAGGAGCAGGAGTCCGAGGACGGCGGCAGGACCTCGGCCGCCCGCGTGGTGACCCAGCTGCGGCTGGTCAGCGCGGACCGGCCGCAGCGCGTCACGGTGATGGTGGGCGGCTCGCTCACCCGGCCCGACGGTCGGCCGCGCCGCTGGCGCTCGTTCAGCCTCAGGGGCGAACTCGACCTGGGCCGCTGGTGGGAGGCGGCCGGGGGAGCGCCTGGCCGGCCGCCGCTCTCCATCGGCATGCGGTACGCGCTGCTGCGGGTCGACCTCCAGGCCGTGCCGCGCCCCACCGCGGACGGCGCGTGGCGCCTGGAGGTGCTGACGGTGGCGCGCGGCCGTGGCCTCGCCCGCCCGGTGGTGGCGGTGCCGCTGCTCGCCACCCGGCGGCTGCTGCACCGCGGCCTCGGCCAGGCCCTCGACCGTCTTGTCGAGGACTGGCGCACCCGGGTGCTGCCCGAACTGGCCCGCGACCCCGAGGAGTTCCGTCGCCGGCTGCTGGACGAGCTCACCGGCGAGCCGGGCTGAGGCGCGCCGCGGGAACCCGGCCGCGGGTCTCAGGGATGTCCCGGATGTCCGCGCCAGGGCCTTCGTCGTAGGGTCGTGGTGCCCACCGCTCCTGCCGAACCCGCGCGCCGTGGAGGCCCCGTGAAGGCAGTCGTTCAGGACAGGTACGGCTCACCCGACGTGCTCGAAGTGCGGGACGTCGCCACGCCGGTGCCCGGTGACCACGAGGTGCTGGTCCGGGTGCGGGCCGCCTCGGTCAACGCGCTCGACTGGCACTTCATGCGCGGCGACCCGTATGTGATGCGGCTGGGGGTGGGGTTCAGGGGGCCGCGGGTCACGGTGCGCGGCGCGGACTTCGCGGGCGTCGTGGCGGCGGTGGGTGGCGCCGTCGAGGGACTCGCCCCGGGCGACGAGGTGTTCGGCGAGGCCGGCGTCGGCGGGGCGTTCGCCGAGTACGCCTGCGCCCGGGACACCGCGGTGGAGCTGAAGCCGCCGAGCCTGACGTTCGAGCAGGCGGCCGCGATGCCGCTGGCCGCGAACACGGCCCTCGTCGGGCTGCGCGACGTCGCCCGGGTACGGGCGGGGCAGCGGGTCCTGATCAACGGGGCGTCGGGCGGCGTCGGCACGTTCGCCGTCCAACTGGCCAAGGCGTTCGGCGCCGAGGTGACCGGGGTGTGCCGCACCCGCAACGTGGAGCTGGTCGGGTCGCTCGGCGCCGACCACGTCGTCGACTACACCCGGGAGGACTTCACCCGGGGCGAGCGGCGGTACGACGTCGTGCTCGACCTGGTGGGCAACCGCCCGCTGTCCGCGCTGCGGCGCCCGCTGACCCCCACCGGAACGCTGGTGCTGTCCGGCGGGGGCACCTCCGAGGGCGGCAGCCTGCTGGGGCCGATGGGCCTGTTCCTCAGGCGCCGGCTGCTGAACCCCTTCGTCGGCCACCGCCTGGTCGAGCTCCCGGCGAAGCCGAGCAGGGCGAACCTCGTGGCGCTCCGGGAACTCGTGGAGGCGGGCCGGCTCACCCCGGTCGTCGACCGGACCTATCCGCTGGAGGAGGCGGCGGAGGCGATCCGCTACGTCGAGGTCGAGCACGCGCGGGCGAAGGTCGTCCTCACGGTGTGAGCTGGCCGGCCTCGGCCTCGGGGAACACCTTTCCCGGGTTGAGGATGCCCAGCGGGTCGAACACGGTCCTGATCTGACGTTGCAACGCGGCGCTGTCCGGGCCGAGTTCGCGGGCCAGCCAGTCGCGTTTGAGCACCCCGACGCCGTGTTCGCCGGTGATGGTGCCGCCAAGCTCCAGGCCGAGCCCCATGATGTCGTCGAACGAGGCCTGGGCCCGCCGTCGTTCGTCCTCGTCGCCGGAGTCGAAGCAGACCGTGGGGTGGGTGTTGCCGTCCCCGGCGTGCGCCACCACGCCGATGGTGAGCCGGTGGCGCTCGGCGATCGCCGCCACGCCGTCGAGGAACTCGGCGAGCCGGCTGCGCGGCACGCACACGTCGTCGATCATCGTGGTGCCCTTGACCGCCTCCAGTGCCACCAGCGTGGCGCGCCGGGCGGCGAGCAGCATCTCGGACTCGGCGGCGTCCTCGGCCGGCACCACCTCGGTCGCGCCGGCCGCCCGGCACAGCTCGCCGACGGCGGCCAGCTCGTCGGCCGGCGCCGGGGTGTCGAAGCCGGCGAGCAGCAGCGCCCGGGTCGACTCCGGGAGGCCCATCCTGGTCAGCCTGTTGACGGCGGCCACCGTGGTGGAGTCCATCAGTTCGAGCAGCGAGGGGGCGTGCCCGGCGGCCATGATGGCGGCCACAGCCTCCCCGGCGGCCGCCGTCGAGTCGAACTCGGCGGCCAGCACCAGCTGTTGCGGCGGCGCCGGCTTCAGCGCCAGCACGGCGCGCACCACGACGCCCAGCGTGCCCTCGGAGCCCACGAAGAGGCGGGTCAGGTCGTAGCCGGCGACGCCCTTGGCGGTGCGCCGCCCGGTGCGCAGCAGCCGGCCGTCCGCCAGCACCACGTCGAGGCCGAGCACGTACTCGGCGGTCACCCCGTACTTGACGCAGCACAGGCCGCCGGAGCCGGTGCCGATGTTGCCGCCGATGGTGCACTGTTCCCAGCTGGACGGGTCCGGGGGATAGGCGAGGCCGTGCGCGGCCACCGCCTTCGACAGGTCGGCGTTCACGACGCCGGGCTCGACCACGGCGTAGCGGTTGACGGGGTCGATCTCCAGGATGGCGTCCATCCGCGTCAGCGAGAGCACCACGCACCCGTCGACGGCGTTGGCCGCCCCGGAGAGCCCGGTCCGCGCGCCCTGCGGCACCACGGGAACCCGCAGCGCGCTCGCGGTGCGCAGCACGTGCTGGACGTGTTCCACCGTGCGCGGCAGCACCACCACGGCCGGGGCGCCGGCCGGGCAGAAGCTGGCCATGTCGTGGGCGTAGGAGGCGGTCACATCGGGGTCGGTGATGATCGTTTCCGGGGGCAGCCCTTCGCGTAGCCGCGTCACGAGTTCGCTCATGAGAAGCAGCCTGGCAGCTCGCCACGGGAAAAAGCCACGGTCCGGCGCGGGACCGTGGGGGAGATCCCCCACGCCGGACCCGGGCCGGACCGTGGGCGTCGCTCAGAAGCGCCGGGTGATGAGCGCCTTCTTGACCTCCTGGATGGCCTTGGTGACCTCGATGCCCCGCGGGCAGGCGTCCGTGCAGTTGAAGGTGGTGCGGCAACGCCACACGCCGTCACGGTCGTTGAGGATCTCCAAGCGCTGCTCGCCGCCCTCGTCACGCGAGTCGAAGATGAAGCGGTGCGCGTTGACGATCGCCGCCGGGCCGAAGTACTGCCCGTCGTTCCAGAACACCGGGCAGGACGAGGTGCACGCGGCGCACAAAATGCACTTGGTGGTGTCGTCGAAGCGCTCCCGGTCGGCCGCCGACTGGAGGCGCTCCCGGGTCGGCTCGTTGCCCTTGGTGATGAGGAACGGCATGACGTCGCGGTACGCCTGGAAGAACGGCTCCATGTCCACGACGAGGTCCTTCAGGACCGTCATGCCCTTTATCGGCTCGACCGTGACGGGCTTGGTGCCCACGCCGTCCCTGATCTCGGTGATGTCCTTGATCAGGGTCTTGCAGGCCAGCCGGTTCCGGCCGTTGATCCGCATCGCGTCCGAGCCGCAGATGCCGTGGGCGCAGGAGCGGCGGAACGTGAGCGTGCCGTCGAGCTCCCACTTGATCTGGTGCAGCGCGTCGAGCACCCGCTCCTTGGGGTCGATCCGCAGCTCGAAGTCCTGCCAGACGGCCTCCGGGCCCTCCTCCGGGTTGAACCTGCGGATCCGGAAGGTGACGGTGACCAGGTGGTCGGCGGCCGACGGTGCCTCGTCGGTCTTCTCCAACGTGGGGGTAGCCATCAGTACTTACGCTCCATCGGCTGGTAGCGGGTCTGGACGACGGGCTTGTAGTCAAGACGGATCGACTCGTTGCCGTCCGCGTCGACCTCGCGGTAGGCCATGGTGTGCCGCATGAAGTTGACGTCGTCCCGGTTGGGGAAGTCCTCGCGGTAGTGTCCGCCGCGTGACTCCTGGCGGGCCAGCGCCGAGACGACGAGCACCTCGGCCAGCTCCAGCAGGTTGCCGAGCTCCAGGGCCTCCAGCAGGTCGGTGTTGTACCGCTTGCCCTTGTCCTGGACGGCCACGTTCCGGTAGCGGCGGCGCAGCGCCGTGATGTCCTCCAGGGCCTCCTTGAGCGTCTGCTCGGTGCGGAAGACCATGGCGTTCTTGTCCATGGTCTCCTGGAGGTCCTTGCGGATGGCGGAGACCCGCTCGCCGCCGGTGGAGGAGCGCATCCGCTCCACCTCGTCGGAGACGAACTTCTCCGGGGCCTCCGGGAGCTCGACGAACTCCGCGGTGGCGGCGTACTCGGCGGCGGCGATGCCGGCGCGTCGGCCGAACACGTTGATGTCGAGCAGCGAGTTGGTGCCGAGCCGGTTGGCGCCGTGCACCGAGACGCAGGCGACCTCGCCGGCCGCGTAGAGCCCGGGCACCACGTCGGTGTTGTTGGCCAGCACCTCGCCCCTGACGTTGGTCGGGATGCCACCCATCGCGTAGTGCGCGGTCGGCTGGATCGGGATCGGGTCGGTGTACGGCTCGATGCCCAGGTAGGTGCGGGCGAACTCGGTGATGTCCGGCAGCTTGGCGTCCAGCTGCTCCGGCGGCAGGTGCGTCAGGTCCAGGTAGACGTGGTCGCCGTCGGGGCCGCAGCCACGCCCCTCGCGGATCTCGGTGTAGATCGAGCGGGAGACGACGTCGCGCGAGGCCAGGTCCTTCATGACGGGCGCGTACTTCTCCATGAAGCGCTCGCCGTCCTTGTTGCGCAGGATGCCGCCCTCGCCGCGGGCACCCTCGGTGAGCAGGATGCCCATCTTCCAGATGCCGGTCGGGTGGAACTGGAAGAACTCCATGTCCTCCAGCGGCAGGCCGCGCCGCCAGGCGGCGGCCTGGCCGTCGCCGGTGAGGGTGTGCGCGTTCGAGGTGACCTTGTAGAACTTGCCGTTGCCGCCCGAGGCGAAGACCACGGCCTTGGCCTGGAAGACGTGCAGCTCGCCGGTGGCCAGCTCGTACGCGACGACGCCGGCGGTGCGCTTGACCCCGTCGACCTCGTTGAGCAGCAGGTCGAGGACGTAGAACTCGTTGTAGAACTCCACGCCCTCCTTGACGCAGTTCTGGTACAGCGTCTGGAGGATCATGTGGCCCGTGCGGTCGGCCGCGTAGCAGGAGCGGCGCACCGGGGCCTCGCCGTGGTTGCGGCTGTGGCCGCCGAACCGGCGCTGGTCGATCCGGCCCTCGGGGGTGCGGTTGAACGGCAGCCCCATCTTCTCCAGGTCGAGGACCGAGTCGATGGCCTCCTTCGCCAGGATCTCGGCGGCGTCCTGGTCGACCAGGTAGTCACCGCCCTTGACCGTGTCGAAGGTGTGCCACTCCCAGTTGTCCTCCTCGACGTTGGCGAGGGCCGCGGCCATGCCGCCCTGGGCGGCGCCGGTGTGGGAGCGGGTCGGGTACAGCTTGGTCAGCACGGCGGTGCGGCTGCGCTTCGTCGCCTCGATGGCGGCGCGCATCCCGGCGCCGCCGGCCCCGACGATGACGGTGTCGTACTTGTGGATCTGCATGTCTCGTGTGCCTCGTCAGCCCCGTCAGCGGATGTTCGGGTCGAAGGTGAAGATCACCAGCGTGCCCAGCAGCACGGTGAAGATCGTGGCCGTGTAGAGCAGCATCTTCAGCCAGAAGCGGGTGGCGTCGCGCTCGGCGTAGTCGTTGATGATCGTGCGCAGGCCGTTGGCGCCGTGGAGCATGGCGAGCCAGAGCATGATCAGGTCCCAGGCCTGCCAGAACGGCGAGGCCCAGCGGCCGGCGACGAAGGCGAAGCTGACCTTGGAGACGCCGCCCTCGAGGACGAGCTGGATCAGCAGGTGGCCGAGCACCAGCACCACGAGCACGATGCCGGACAGCCGCATGAACAGCCAGCCGTAGAGCTCGAAGTTGGTGCGGGTGGTCCGCGGGGTGCGGCCGGTACGGGCCCGGGGCGGTTCGATGACCGGGGCCGGGTTGTCCGGGGAGTAGGTCGCGTCGTCGACCTGCGAGGTCTCGATGGCCATGATCATCAGCTCCCGAACAGCTCACGGAACGCGTGGCCGAGGACCGGATAGGCGGCCCCCGCCATGAGGACGACCCAGACGCCGACGACGGTCCACAGCATCTGCCGCTGGTAGCGGGCGCCCTTGTTCCAGAAGTCGACCGCGACGACCCGCAGGCCGTTCAGCGCGTGGAAGAGGACGGCCGCCACCAGGCCGTACTCCATGAAGGCCACGAGGGGCGTCTTGTAGACCGCGATGGTGTCGTCGTACGCCTCGGGGGAGACCCGGACGAGCGCGGTGTCCAGCACGTGGACGAAGAGGAAGAAGAACACCAGGACACCGGTGACGCGGTGCGCCACCCATGACCACATGCCTTCCCGGCCGCGGTACAGCGTTCCTGCCGGCACGGAAGAACCCTTCAGAAGCGATTCGGGGCCTGCCGGCAGCTCCTGCTCCTGTGGGGACGTCGGTCGGGCCCGGCCGGGTACGGTCCACCGGCCGCCGCCATGGTATCGGCGGCGCGGGAATGCCACACGGCCGGGGGCCGTGATGCGGCTCCGGCCCTGGCCGAGCGCGGTGCCGTGGCCGGCACCGCGGCCGGCCGGGGGCCGTCCGCAGGCCGTCCGCAGCCCGCCGGGCCAGGCCCGGCATCGCGGTTGCCAACTCGTGGCCAACGGTTACCTTCGAGGTATGCGACATGCGCCCTGGCGAATATTCGCACTGGCCACGGCGGTGACGGTGATCCTCGCGTCGCTGACCCTGGCCCTGCTCCGCGGCTCGCCCGGGGGCGCCGCGGCCTCCTCGGGGGCCGAGACCCCCACCGCGACCCCGTCCCCCCTCGCGCTCCCGGACGGCCCGACCGGGCCACCGGAGATCATCCCCGCCGTCCGCTCCTTCGACGCCGCCGAGGGCGCCGGCTGGGCGCCCTCCGAGTCGACCCGGGTGATAGCGGACTCCGGGGGCCCGCTCGACGGGACCGCCGACCTGCTCGCCGAGGACCTCGGCGTGGACCGCGCCGACGACGGCGCCAGGGAGGGTGACATAGAGCTCACCCTCGACGAGGGCGCCGACACCGGCGGCGAGGGCTACCACCTCGTCACGGGCGACCACCGGGTCACCATCACCGGCAGTGACGACGCCGGCGTCTTCTACGGCACCCGAACGGTCGTACAGGCGGTGCGCGGCGCCGGCGGCCTGCCGGAGGGCGAGATCCGCGACCGCCCCGACCGCCCGCAGCGCGGCCTGTCGCTCGACACCGCGCGCAAGCCGTTCAGCGCGGCCTGGATCGAGGACCGGATGCGCGAGATGGCGGACCTCAAGCTCAACCAGCTCCAGCTGCACTTCAGCGACGACCAGGGCTTCCGCGTCGAGAGCGAGACCCACCCCGAGGTCGTGTCGGAGGACCACCTCACCAAGGACGAGGTCCGCGGCATCCTCGACCTCGCCGACCAGCTGCACATCACCGTGATCCCGGAGATCGACTCGCCAGGCCACCTGGGCGCCGTGCTCGCCGCGCACCCCGACCTCCAGCTGCGGCGGGCCGACGGCAGCGTCACCGCGGGGGCCATCGACATCTCCAACCCGGACGCGGCGGCGATCGTGGACGACCTGATCACCGAGTACGCCGACCTCTTCCCCGGCGAGTACCTGCACCTGGGCGGCGACGAGTACGCGGCGCTCTTCGTCTCCGACCCCGAGGCCAGCTACCCGGACCTCGCGGCGGCGGCCCGCGACCGTTACGGCTCGGACGCCCGCGTCCAGGACCTGGCCACCGGCTGGCTCAACGACCGGGCCGACGCGGCCAGGGGCGCCGGCAAGACGCCGCAGGTGTGGAACGACGGCATGTTCGCCGGCGGCGTCGTCCAGCCGGACAAGGAGCGGCAGGTGACCTACTGGACCGGCCGGGAGATCGGCGCGCGCGAGCCCGTCGAGTACCTGGAGGGCGGCTGGCAGGTGCTGAACCTCAACTCGGAGTACCTCTACTACGTACTCGGTGAGCCCAACGGCTTCACCTATCCGACCGGCGAGCGTATTTATGACGAGTGGACACCAGACGTGCTGCGCGGTTCGAACGCCGTCCCGGACCGTTTCGCGAACGCGGACCACATCCCGGGCGGGCGGTTCGCCGTCTGGTGCGACCAGGCCGGGGCCCAGACCCCCGAGGAGGTGGCGGCCGGTATCCGGCTGCCGCTGGCCGCGACGGCCCAGAAGCTGTGGAACCCGGACCGGCCCACCCTCAGCTGGACGGAGTTCACCCAGCTCGCCGACCGGGTCATGGCCTGAAGCGCCGGCCGGCGGGTAACGATCACGGGATGGACACGAGCGCGAGCAGCCGGGGCCGCCACCCCCCACAGGAGAGACCCCGGCTGTCGCCGGTCCAGGGCCTGACCAGGCCCGGGTCCGTATCTCGTACAGCGTCGAACACCTGGATTCTGTTACCGAGCGGATACGGCCGGATGCGCCATGGACGGACGGCGGCGGGGCCGCGTAGCGTTCAGGCACTAGAGACACACAGTCACCAACCTTGAAACGCATGCGGCGCGAGTCGCCAAGGGGGGCCGGGAGTGCAGGGGGCAGACGTCGAATTGACCGCGGCGGTTCACGCGGCCCAGGAAGGGGACGAGAGCGCGTTCCGCACCGTCTTCAGGGCGGTCCACCCGCGGCTGCTCGGCTATGTGCGGACCATCGTGGCCGAGCCCGACGCGGAGGACGTCACGGCTGAGGCGTGGCTGCACATATCGCGCGACCTCCAGCGGTTCAGCGGCGACGCGGACCGGTTCCGCGGCTGGACCGCCAGGATCGCCCGCAACCGGGCGCTCGACCACCTGCGGGCCCGCGGCCGCCGGCCCCAGGAGTGCAGGGCCGACGAGGACGCGCTCGCCGACCTGCCGTCCTCGGCCGACACCGCCGAGGAGGCGATGAACGCGCTGGCCACCAGCCGGGCCCTGGCGCTCGTCGCGGAGCTGCCCCAGGAGCAGGCGGAGGCCGTGGTGCTGCGCACCATGTTCGGCCTGGACGCCAAGCGCGCCGCCTCGCTGATGGGCAGCCGGCCGGGCGCCGTCCGCACCGCCAACCACCGCGGTCTTCGCCGCCTGGCGCAGCGCTTAGGCCGCGCCCCCGAGCATCTCTCGGAGGCGGCTGTAACGGAATCGAGGGCTACGGCGCAGTAAGGAACAGGTCGACTGGTCATCGACCGACAGGGCAACCCGAGGTCCCCCCCGTACCTCAGGGAAGCCCAGGCGCGGGCGGGGCGGCTTTCCCCCTAGCCCCGCCCGCGCACCCCTCTCCTCCAGGCCCGGCGTCGACCGGGCCTTTTCGCGTCTCCGCGTCCGAGCCGCCCCCTCCCCGCGCCCGTCCTTCCGGCCGACGGCCAGTCAGCCCGACAAGGTGAACGGAAGGCGAATAGCGGTTACCCGGGCCGTTAATTCACGTTGATTGTTCGACGAATTCCCGAGGCCGCCGTGCGAGTTGGCCGGCAGGTGTCGTGCTGTTAACTGGTTGTTGTGACTGAGTTGGCCCGACCCTCGAACTCCGACGCCTATCGTTCGGTGCCTATGGTTCCTTACGTGCCCGATTCATCTCGCGGCCCCCTGCGTTTGGCCGTGTTGGCGGATTCTGACACGCGGTGGAAATGGGGCGCGCTCACCGCGCGCCGGATAGCCCCCGAGTCGTCCGTCGACGGCTACCTGCTGCGGGGGCGCGCGACGCCCACCGCGCGGCAGTTGGCCGAGACCGACACCGGCGTGGATGAACCGGAAGAGATCACCGCGATCAACTTCCTCCGTCTGATCGGTGATCTCCAGGAAACCGACACCGAAAACCCCGACAGTGCGAACAACGCTGCGAAGGTCGTCGGTAATTCCGAAGACGCGCCCTATGACGCGTTGATCCTCGCCTGCGTCGGCGGCTCCGTGCAGGCGATGTTGCACGGTCTCGCCCGCGCCTGGCACGGCGCTCCCCGCCGCACCGTGGTCATCACGGGATATGTGGGAGTCGTCTACGAGAAACTCACCGACGGCCTGCTGTTGCGCCACGGCGCCGACGTCGTCCTCGCCAACAGCCCCTACGACGCCTCCCGGTTCCGCGAACAGTTCCGCGGCGTGCGGGCCGACGCCTCGGCCGTCACCGAGTGCGCCCTGCCGTTCCTGGCCGGCGCGCCGTACGACCCGCGGGCCGTGGAGCGCGGCGAGCGCCCGTACCGCGTCGTCTTCGCCGTCCAGCCCTCGGTGCCGGGCACCCGCAAGGACCGCGCCTACCTGCTGGAGCGCGCCGTCGAGCACGCCCGCCGCCACCCGGAGCGCGAGGTCGTCCTCAAGCTGCGCAGCAAGCCGGGCGAGCACACCACGCACATCGAGGAGTTGCCCTACCAGCGCCTCGTCGAGCGGATCAAGGGCGAGACCCCGGCCAACTTCAGCCTCGCCTACGGCAACATGGGCGAGGTCCTGGACGGCACCGACCTGCTGGTCACCGTCAGCTCCACCGCCGCGCTCGAGTCCCTGCACCGCGGCATCCCCACCGCCGTCCTCAGCGACCTCGGCATCCGCGAGCAGCACGGCAACCACTACTTTCTCGGCTCGGGCTGCTTCGCCTCCTGGGACGAGCTCGACGGCGGCCACGTGCCGACGCCGGACGCCGGCTGGCTGGCCGACCAGGGCCTCCGTCGCGACCCCGACGAGGCGTTCGCGCCCGCCCGCGCCCGGCTCGCCGCCCTGGTCCACCAGGCCGCGGAGGACGGGCTGCCGCCGCTCGACCCCTACTACACGGTGCGCACCGCCCCCGGCTACCTGCCCGGCGTACTCGCCCGCCACGGCCTCGACGTCAAGGGCGAGCCGCTGGCCGGCTTCCAGGGCGGCCCCGACCCGACCACCGGCGTGCGCGGGGCGTCCAAGCGCCTGCTGCGCCGCACCGCGCGCGGCGCCTACCGCGCCGGTGTCCAGCGGGTCGCCCCGCTCATCAGGCGCTGGGGGCAGCTGTGACCCCCGAGACCTCCTCCGCACCGCGGTCCCACCAACGAACGAAGGCTTCTGGCATGAGCACTGTGCTGGCTGTGATCCCCGCCCGCGGGGGCTCCAAGGGCGTGCCGGGGAAGAACCTCGCCCCCGTCGGCGACGCGCCGCTGGTCACCCGCGCGGTCCGCGAGTGCCGCGCCGCCCGGCTGCTGACCGCGGTCGTGGTCTCCACCGACGACCCCGACATCGCCGCCGCCGCGCACGCCGCGGGCGCCGAGGTCATCGAGCGCCCCGCCGAGATCTCCGGCGACAAGTCCACCAGCGAGGCCGCGATCCTGCACGCGACGGACGTCTACGAGGAGCGCCACGGCGTCACCGTGGACGTCGTCCTGCTCGTCCAGTGCACCAGCCCCTTCCTCACCCGCGAGGAGGTGGACGGCGTCGCCGCCGCCATCCTGGACGGCGCCGACACCGCGTTGACCGTGGCCCCGTTCCACGGCTTCGTCTGGCGCGAGGCCGCCAGCACCGGCGGCCAGGGCGTCAACCACGACAAGTCCTACCGCCCCATGCGGCAGGACCGTCCGCAGGACCTGCTGGAGACCGGCGCCTGCTACGCGATGCGCGCCGACGGGCTGCGCGTCGAGCGGCACCGCTTCTTCGGCCGCACCGAGCTGGTCCGCACCGACCCGGCCCGCGTCCTGGAGATCGACGACCCGCACGACCTGGCCAGGGCCCGCGCCCTCGCGCCGCTGCTCGACGGCGGCCAGCACGGCCTGGCCAAGGCGGGGGCCGCCTACGCCGGCTACCCCGACTACCTGCCGACCCGCGACGACGTCGACGCGGTCGTGCTCGACTTCGACGGCACCCAGACCGACGACCGGGTGCTCGTCGACTCCGAGGGACGGGAGATGGTCGCCGTGCACCGCGGCGACGGCCTGGGCATCGCCGCCCTGCGCCGGGCGGGCATCCCGCTCCTGATCCTGTCCACGGAACAGAACCCGGTCGTCGCCGCGCGGGCGCGCAAGCTGCGCATACCCGTGCTGCACGGCATCGACCGGAAGGACCTCGCCCTCAAACAGTGGTGCGAGGAGCAAGGAATCGCGCCGGAACGCGTGCTCTACGCCGGCAACGACGTCAACGACCTGCCCTGCTTCGACCTGGTCGGTTGGCCCGTCGCCGTCGCGAGCGCCCACGACGTCGTCAGGGGGGCCGCCCGCGCGGTCACCTCGGCGGCGGGCGGCGCCGGCGCGATCCGCGAGATCGCCTCGTGGATCCTCGGAAAGGAACTCAGCCCCTCATGACAACCAACAACCGACTTCGCAAGTTCGGCGACCGCGTCGTGGGCCCCGGCCGTCCCGTCTACATCACGGGCGAGATCGGCATCAACCACAACGGTGACCTGGAGAACGCCTTCGCGCTGATCGACGCGGCGGCCGAAGCCGGCTGTGACGCGGTCAAGTTCCAGAAGCGCACGCCGGAGATCTGCACCCCGCGTGACCAGTGGGACATCGAGCGGGACACCCCGTGGGGCCGGATGACCTACATCGACTACCGGCACCGGGTCGAGTTCGGCGAGGACGACTACCGCGCCATCGACGAGTACTGCCGCAAGAAGGGCATCCACTGGTTCGCCTCGCCGTGGGACCCCGAGGCCGTGGACTTCCTGGAGCAGTACGACGTGCCGGCGCACAAGGTGGCCTCCGCCTCCCTGACCGACGACGAGCTGCTGCGCAAGCTGCGCGCCACCGGCCGCACCGTCATCCTGTCCACCGGCATGTCGACCCCGAAGCAGATCCGGCACGCGGTCGAGGTCCTGGGCAGCGAGAACATACTGCTGTGCCACGCCACCAGCACCTACCCGGCCAAGGCGGACGAGCTCAACCTGCGCGTGATCAACACGCTGCAGGCCGAGTACCCGAACGTGCCGATCGGCTACTCGGGCCACGAGACCGGCCTGCAGACCACGCTGGCCGCCGTCGCGCTCGGCGCCGTCTTCGTCGAGCGGCACATCACCCTGGACCGCGCGATGTGGGGCTCCGACCAGGCCGCCTCCGTCGAGCCGCAGGGCCTGACCCGGCTGGTCCGCGACATCCGGATCATCGAGGAGTCGCTGGGCGACGGCGTCAAGAAGGTCTACGACAGCGAGCTCGGCCCGATGAAGAAGCTGCGCCGCGTCAAGGGCGTCGTGGCCGAGGGCGAGGCCGAGCGCGAGCCGGCCGCTGTCTGAGGACCGCGCGACACTGGTACGGGTGGGGCGAGCGGGCCGCGTTACGGGACGAACCGAGTTGCGGAACTCACGGAACGGAGAGAGGCGCATGACCGACCGGGGTGCCAAGGCGGGCGCCAGCACGTTGGCGTTCGCCGAGAGTCCGGTGCAGTTGCTCAACATCCTCGAGTGGGCACACACGTCGCACCCCCGTGACGTGCGCGAGCTCACCGTGGTCATCCTGCCCCCGCACGACCCCACCAGCCGGGGCCAGTTGCGCCGCATGGCACAACTGGCCCGGGACGCCGGGCACCGCGTGCTCTGGCGCGAGGCCCGCGGGGGTGCCGTCGCCCCGCCGCGCTCGTTGGCCGCCCTGACCGGACCGATGCGGCGGGCCGGGCTGCTGGTGATCGGCGACCCGTTCTCCCGCTACCTCCAGCTGCTGCTGTCCATGGCCGGCGGCCGCTGCGACGTGGTGGTCGTGGACGACGGCACGGCCACCATGGAGTTCACCGCCCAACTCGCCCGTGGCGAGCGTCTGGTGCGCTGGCACCGGCCGTCCGCGCGCGGGCCCAGGGCGTGGGCGTTCGCGCCGGTCGCGCGGCGCGCGGTGCGGCACCTGACGCCCACCGAGCGGCGCTCGGTCGAGGTGTTCACGGCCATGCCCGTGGAGCCCGTCGCGGGCGTCACGGTCACCGCCAACGCCTTCGCCTGGACCCGCGCCCACTTCCCCGAGCCCATGCTGACCGGCGGCGCCGACCTGGTGGGCACCTCGCTGGTCGAGACGGGCGTCATCCAGGAGGACCGATACGTGGCGGGCGTGGCCGGCCTGGCCCGCGCCCACGGCGTCACCCGCTACTTCGCGCACCGCAGGGAGAGCAACGAGAAGCTGCGGCGGCTGAGCGCGGAGGCCGGCGTGGAGATCGTCCGCCCCGACCTGCCGCTCGAACTCGTCGCCAGGCGCGGCCCGATCGGTTCCACGATCCTGAGCTTCCCCTCCACCGTGGTGCACACGTTGCCGAAGGTGCTGGCCGACACCGAGGTGAAGGTGGCGGTCTGCGACATATCCCAGACCTGGTTCACCGACCGCGTCACCGAACGGGCCAGCGGCTTCCTCTCGACGGTCACCAACACCGCGCTCGGCACCCACGGTCTGACCTCGCTGCCGACTCCGCAGTGAGCGCTCGAACCCTGCGCCGCGCGCGAAAGAAAGTACTCATACCCAGTCACACACGGTCCTATGCGGCCACCGGGTGATTCGACTGTGTGAACTTTCCATGATCGATGCGGTGTTGACAGGAGAACGGGCGTACTCTCGTCACGTGAGTGATCTGCTGTCTCCGGAGTCCGCGCCCACCCTGGAACTCGATGACGAGCTGCGCGCCGAGCTGATCGCCTTCCGCCGGGATCTGCACATGCACCCCGAGTTGGGCAACCAGGAGGTTCGCACCACCGCCGTCCTGAAGAAGCGCCTGGAGCGCGCCGGGCTCGCCCCGCGTGTGCTGGCCAGCGGCACGGGACTGGTGTGCGACGTACGGCCGGCCGGAGACACCGGACCACTCCTCGCGCTCCGCGCCGACCTCGACGCGCTGCCGATCCCGGACACCAAGACGGTGCCCTACGCCTCCACCATCCCGGGCCGGGCCCACGCCTGCGGCCACGACGTGCACACCACGGTGGTGCTCGGCGCCGGCCTGGCGCTGGCCAGGCTGGCCGCCGAGGGCCGGCTGCGGCGCGGCGTCCGGCTGCTGTTCCAGCCGGCCGAGGAGGTGCTGCCGGGCGGCGCCCAGGACGCCATCGAGAGCGGCGTGCTGGACGGCGTCGCCCGCATCCTGGCCCTGCACTGCGACCCCAAGGTCGACGCCGGCCGCATCGGCGTCCGCACTGGCGCGATCACCGCCGCCTGCGACCGCATAGAGGTCAGGCTGGCCGGCCCCGGCGGCCACACGGCCCGCCCGCACCTCACCACCGACCTGGTCACGGCCGCCGCCCGAGTCGCGCTCGACGTCCCGGCCCTGGTTGCCCGCCGCGTCGACACCCGCGCCGGCATGGCCATCACCTGGGGCCGCCTTGAGACGGGCCACGCGCCCAACGTCATCCCCCAGTCCGCGGAGCTCTCCGGCACCATGCGCTGCCTCGACATCGAGGCGTGGCGCACCGCGCCCGACATCATCCATGCGGCGGTCGACGAGGTCGCGTCCCTGTACCGCGCCAAGTCCGAGCTCCGGTACATCCGGGGCGTCCCGCCGGTCGTCAACGACGCGTCCTCCACGGCGCTGCTGACCGAGGCCATGACCGCCCGCTTCGGCGCGGGCGCCGTCGAGCCGACCCAACAGAGCCTGGGGGGCGAGGACTTCTCCTGGTACCTGGAGCACGTCCCCGGCGCCATGGCCCGCCTCGGCGTCCGCCCTCCGGCCGGCGGCTGGTCCACGCCACGCGACATCCACCAGGGCGACTTCGACGTCGACGAGTCGGCGATCGGCGTGGGCGTGGAACTGCTGGTCACGGCGGCGCAGCTCAGCTAACCCAGGTCGAACCAGACGGACTTGCCGGCCGGGCGGCGGAACACGTCGCACCCCCAGTGGCGGGCCAGGCTCTGCAGGAAGCCGCGCCTTCAGCATTGACGGGGCCCGGGCACCAGAGAGCTGCGGACGGTCAACCTCGAGCAGCCAACGCCAACTCAAGGAGTTCACCGCCCACTTCGCCCGGTTGGCTAGGGTGGCCCTGGCACCGATGGGCCCTCAGGGTGCCCTGGGCGAAGGCAGCCTGGCTCTGGCGCAGTACCTGCTGTACTCGTTGAAGGAGACGATCCATGGCCGGTCCTGAGTGGCAGAAGTCCAGTTTCAGCGATGAGCCCCACCAGGACTGCATAGAACTGGCCACCGCCGCCGACTCCCTCCTCCTCCGCGAGAGCGACGATCCGGCCGCCGTTCTCGCGACCCGCCCCGCGCGGGTGGCGGCGCTGCTGACCGCCATCAAGGGCGGTGGCTGGACTTCGCGCGGCTAGCGCCTCTCGTCGCACTCCGTGCGCCGTTGTCGCCGACTGTGACCGTGGCTGGCGTCGTTCCCGGACAGCACACGATGGCGAGGCACCTGACCGGGCGGTCACACGCCCCCGCGCTCGAACCAGTGCGCTCGGACGCCGGCGCCGAAGCAGAACGGGTGCTGGCGGTCGGTGAGCTGGCGGAACAGGAACTCGGTGGACGAGGAGTCGAAGCGCTGGCCAGGCACTGGCCCACAACCCTTGGCGTGGACGGGCCAGCGGTCGGGGTCGGGGCCCTCGGTGAGCCAGGCGATCTCCTGCTCGGCCTCGTTGGCCGCCCAGAGCAGCCGCCCGCCGGCGGCCGGGAAGGGCGGATGCGGTTCCCAGGGCTCCTGGGCGCCGTGCGCGGCGTCGTACTCGGCGCGCGAGATCACCTCTTCCGGTGGGAAGACGCCGTGGAAGCCGTCGAACGCCCCGTCGCCGAAGGTCTCGACGAGCCGCTTGTAGTCGCTCGGCAGGGGTGTCCCGAGGCGGGACTCGACGGCCGCCCAGTCGATCGCCGGCCGCTCCGGCGGGACCCAGCCGGTGACGGCCACCAGTCGCTCCAACCAGGACGCGTCGGCCGGCAGTTCCTCGGGTTGCGGCGTGCTTCGCGTGGCGATGGCGAGATGTGGTGCGTCGTCGCCGGTGCCGCGGCCGAAGACGAACCAGCGGTCCGAGTGCGGCCAGGCGTACAGCCACGCCACCTCGTCACCGCAGTCCAGTGCCGGCGCGTCGACGGGCTCGCCGTGGCGGTTGCTGAGCGCGTCGACGAGGTCGTACGGATCGACGCCGTCCGGCACGGGCACCCGGACGGACCCGGCCGGCGGCTTCGGCCAGTCGAGCCGCAGGTGGCGGTTGGGCCACGCCAGGTCGTACACGCGAGCCAACAGTTCGTTGATCTCCATGGCCGGGGAGTCAACCATCCGCCACCGACAGGTGGTTCAGGCCGCCAGCAGGTCGCCGCAGAAGGAGCGGATGGCGCGGTTGACCGTTTCGGGCCGCTCCCAGGGCATGAAGTGGCCGGCGCCCTTGACCCAGAACGGACCGACCGCCTCGGGGAAGGCGAGCGCGCAACGTTGCTCGGTGTGGTCGCCGACGGTCACCTGGTCGATGCCGACCAGCATCAGGGTCGGCTGCCGGACCGGGCGGTCGACCATTTCGGGGGCCGACAGGGGCCGGGTGCCCATGACGACCTCGTAGTCGGCGAAGGCGGCACGCAGCCGGGCCGCGTCCCCGTACGGCTCGGTCAGGAAGGCCAGGTCGTCCTCGTCGAAGGCGTCGGGTGGACACCACAGGCGGTGCCCGTAGAACTCGCCCACATAACGCCGCCGCCGCTCGGGCGTGTCCAGCTCGGCGACCAGGGCGTCGGCGTGGTGTCCCTGGCGGCGCTGGTAGTCGTAGACGGCGGGCTTGGGCCGGCCCGGCGGGATGCCCGCCGCCGCGAACGTCTCGCCCAGGTCGGGCATGGAGTCGTCCAGGATCACCAGGCGGTCCACCCGGTCGGGGTGGCGGTTGGCCATGTCGATGGCGATCATCGCGCCCAGGTCGTGTCCGGCGACGACCGCGCGGTCCCAGCCGAGCCGGTCGAACAGGTCGGTCAGGTCGGTGTTGAACGCGTTGAAGTCGTAGAAGTCGTCCGGCGCGAAGTCGGAGTCGCCGTAGCCACGCAGGTCCGGCGCGACGACGTCGAACCCCGCCTCGGCCAGCGGGACGAGGTTGTGCGACCAGATGCGGCTCGTGCAGGGGAACCCGTGGACGAGCAGCAGCGGCACGCCACCGTCCCCACGGCGCCGCACGGCCAGGTGGTGCCCTGGGCGGACCTCGACCCTCACGGGCGCGACGACTTCAGCGGGAAGAACCATGCACCTGGTGTACACCATCGTCCAGCCCGTGGTGCGGGAGGGACTCAGGCGCCCACGGTCCCGTCGACGCCCTCCCGCAGGAGGTCCGCGTGCCCGTTGTGGCGGCCGTACTCCAGGAGCACGTGCGTCATCACCATCCGCAGCGAGACGTCCTCTCCCCACCTCGGCTGGTGACCGGCCCGGTCCAGGGAGTCGGACTGCCGCTCGACACGGCGTGAGTTCTCCACCTCGGCCTCCCAGGCCGCGAACGCCTCCGCCCTGGTCGACGCGCTCGCGTCGTACGCCGCCTGGAAGTCGATCTCGTCGGACCAGACCAGGGGGGCGTCGTTGTCCTCGAACACCCGGCGGAACCAGGCGCGTTCGACCTCGGCCATGTGCCGCACCAGGCCGAGGAGCGAGAGCGTCGAGGGCGGCATCGACCGCCGGCGCAGCTCCTCGTCGGTGAGCCCTTCGCACTTCATGGCGAGGGTCGCCCGGTGGTAGTCGAGGAAGGCCCGCAGCATCTCGCGTTCGCTGCCGAAGCTCGGCGGTCCTTCACGGGGGTCGGTGCTCACGGGTCGTGCTCCTCGTGCGGTCTGCGTCCGGGCCAGTATCCCTGGCCGTTCGGCCGCCCGGCGGAGCTGCGTCGCCAGGCAGATACTTGGCTAGCCACATAATTGGTGTTACCTTTCATGTGGCTGGCCACGTAAATGGTCGCCGGATCGCTCACCCAAGGAGACAGCAGTCATGAAGGCCATCGTTTTCGACGCGTTCGGCGGCACCGAGGTCCTGCGCGAGGCGGACATCGAGACGCCCAGCCCCGAGGCGGGGCAGGTCCGGGTCCGGGTCCGCGCCGTCGGCGTCAACCCGGTGGACGGCAAGATCCGCTCCGGGATCATGCAGGCCATCTTCCCCACCACGCTGCCCGCCGTCCCCGGCGGCGAGATCGCCGGGGTCGTCGACGCCGTCGGCGAAGGCGTCGAAGGACTGAAGGGCGGCGACGAGGTCCTGGGCTGGTCCGACACCGGTGCCTACGCCCAGTACGCGCTGGCCACGGCGGCCGTCCTCGCGCCCAAGCCGGCCGGCCTCGACTGGACGCACGCCGCCGCGCTGCCCGTGGCGAGCGACGCTGCCGACCGGGTCCTGGACCTGCTCGACGTCAAGGCCGGCGAGACGCTGCTGATCCACGGCGCGTCCGGCGCCCTCGGCACCGTCGCCGTCCAACTCGCCGTCGCCCGCGGCGCCCGCGTCATCGGCACCGCGGGACCGGCCAACCAGGAGTACGTCACCTCGCTCGGCGCCACCGCGCTGGTGTACGGGGACGACCTGGTCGAGCGGGTCCGCGCCGTCGCCCCGGAGGGCGTGGACGCCGTGTTCGACGCCGCGGGCAAGGGCGCGTTGGAGGACTCCATCACCCTGCGCGGCGGCACCGACCGGATCGTCACCACCGCCGACTTCCGCGCCCGCGAACTCGGCGTCGTCTTCGCCGAGGGCCCGCAGCGGCGCTCGGCCGCCCGACTGGCGGAGCTCGCCCGGCAGGCCGCCGCCGGCGCGCTGGTGACCACGGTCGGCGCGACCTTCCCGCTCGCCGAAGCGGCCAGGGCCCAGCAGGTCAGCGACGGCGGCCACGGCCGCGGAAAGCTGGTCCTCACCGTCGACTGACCGCCGCGAGGGCCGGGCCGACGTCGTCACCGTCGACGCCCTGGCCCTGGCCCTGGCCCCGGCCAACCCCGACCCGGTCCGCCGGCTACGCTCCGGAGCACCGCTGAACACCCCCGGACCCGGCCACCTTCCACGGCGGCGGCGCGACCGGACACACCGACCACCCCACCCACGCCGGCTGAGGAGCAGCGATGACCGACCCCGCATCCGGGCCCCCGAGCACGGCACGCGACGGGCGCCTCAGCTACGCCGTCTTCCAACTCGCCCGCGTCCACCGGGGCCACGCCGCCGCCATGCTCCGCGCCATGAACCTGCATCCGGGGCAGGAACTGCTGCTTATGCAGCTGTTCGACCGCGACGGCCAGACCCAGTCCGAACTGCTGGAGAGCGTGGGCCTCGACCACTCCACCGTCTCCAAGTCGCTGCGCCGCATGCAGGACGCCGGGCTCCTCACCCGGGAGCCGGCCGCACACGACCGGCGCGTCATGGTCGTCCGCCTGACCGACGCGGGCCGCGCCCTGCGCGAGCCCATCGCCGACATGTGGCGCACGCTGGAGGAGATCTCCGTGCGCCATCTGACGGCGGACCAGATCGAGGCGTTCACCGCGTCCGCGTACGTGATCGAGCGGTCCATCAGGGACCACGACCGCCAGGCCCCGGCGGGCGAGTAGGACGTCGCCGTCGCGCGTCAGCCCGGCACGTCCATCCGCTGGGTGCCCACCACCGACAGCAGGCGGAGCGCCTCTGCCGAGGCGGAGCCGGGGGCGGCGGTGTAGATCACCATGCGCTGGTCGCGGTCCGCGATGTCGAGGACGTCGCAGTTGACGGTGATCGGGCCCACCAGCGGGTGGTCGAGGACCTTGCGGAGGACGGGCTGCGCGCACACGTCGTGCGAGGCCCACAGGCGGGTGAACTCCTCACTGCCGGCGAGGAGCTCACGGATCAGGTCGGCGACCTCGGGGGAGTCGGGGTAGCGGGCGGCGGTGGCGCGGAGCTGGTGGGCGGCGTTGCGGGCGAACTCGGTGGGTTCCGTCAGGCCGTAGGGCGGCGTGGCGTCCGGCAGGAAGGTGCGGCGCAGCAGGTTGCGGTCGCGGCGGGGGAGGGCGGAGAAGTCCTCCATCAGGGCGGCCGCGAGGTCGTTCCAGGCGATGACCTCGGACGTCGCGGACAGCACGATCGCGGCGGCCTGCGGCAGCCGGCGCAGCAGGTCGAGGATGCTCTGCCGCACCTCGCGCGGCGGGCCGGGGGGCGGTCCCGGCGGGGCGCCGGCCAGGTGGTGGAGGTGGGCGCGCTCCAGGTCGGACAGCCGGAGCGCGCGGGCCAGCCCGGCCAGCACCTCGCGGGACGGGCGCGGGGCGCGGGCCTGTTCGAGACGCGTGTAGTACTCGGTCGAGATGAACGCCAGCTGCGCCACCTCCTCGCGCTGCAGTCCGGGCGTGCGGCGCCGAGGGCCGGCGGGCAGCCCGACGTCCCCGGGAGTGATCCGTTCCCGCCGGCTGCGCAGGAAGCCGGCCAGCTCGCGTCTGTCCACGACGCCCAGTGTGCGGCCGGTCGGCGGGGCTTAGCCAGGTACCGCCGGTGCCTGGATGAGCCGCCGGTCCGGGCGGAGGCTCGTGGCCATGGATGACATGACGAACCACGGTGGACTGCTGGCCGGCAAGGTGGCCCTCGTGACCGGCGCCGGTCGCGGCATCGGCGCGGCGGCGGCCCGGCTCTTCGCCCGGGAGGGCGCGCGGGTGGTGCTCGCCGCCCGTACGGAGGCGCAGCTGAAGACGGTGACCGAGGAGATCAGGACGGCGGGCGGCACCGCCGACCACGTGGTGTGCGACCTGGCCGACTCGGCCGGCGTCCGGGCCGCCGTCGACCGGGTCGTGGAGCTGCACGGCCGCCTCGACGTCGCCTTCAACAACGGCGCCACCGGGGTGCCGCCCGGGCCGCTCGACCAGGTGCGGGAGGACGACTTCGACCACGTCTACGCCGTCAACCTCAGGGGCGCCTGGGCGGCGATGGCGGCGGAGGTCGCCGCCATCAGGGCCACGGCAGGCTCGGGCGCCATCGTCAACAACTCGAGCGTCGGCAGCCTCAGGGCCAATCCGCAGCTGCCCGCCTACGGCGCCGTGAAGCGCGCCGTCAACAGCCTCACCGAGTCGGCGGCCGTCACCTACGGCCGGGAGGGGATCCGCGTCAACGCCATCGCGCCCGGCGCGACGTTGACCGAGATGCTGCGGGACTGGGAGGCGGCGACCCCGGGGGTGATCGACCAGCTCACCCAGCGCTGCCCGCTGGGCCGGGCCGCCGAGCCGGCGGAGATCGCGCAGGCCGCCGCCTGGCTGCTGAGCGATCGTGCCTCCTACGTGACCGGCGTGGTCCTGCCGGTGGACGGCGGCATCACCCTCTGACCGACCCGGGCGGCGATCAGCCGGGCGCACTCACTGGCCCCGGTGTGGCTGGTGTCCACCTCCAGGTCGTAGGCCACGCCGCGGTGCACCAACTCCGCCTGGGACCTGGCCATGCCGCCGATCCGGTCGCCCCTGGCGGCCTCGCGGGCCTCGGCCACCGCGGGGTCGCAGCGGACCGCTACCCACAGCACGTCGAGCCCGCCGAGCGCGGCCTCCCAACGGCGCTGGGAGGCCGCGCCGCCGAGGAAGACCTCGTCGACGACGACCCGCCCACCGGCCCTGGCCATCGCCGCGACCCCGGCGATCCACGCCGCCTCGACGGCCCGGAACTCCGCGCCCACGCTGACGCCGCCGTCGGGCGCCAGCTCGATCCCGGCGTCCGACGTCCGCATCGACGCGGGCATCGCCTCGATCAGCGTGTCCACGCCCAGCGTCAGCCACGGCTCGGGCAGCACCGCCTGGAGGCACCGCGCGATGCGGGACTTGCCCTAGCTGGAGCCGCCGTTCAGCACGATCACGTCCGTCGCCATGCGGCCAGGCTACGGGCCGGGAACGCGATGTCGCTTCGCCGCCAGCCTCCGCGGCCCGACGACGGCAGGCTCGACGGCATGAACGAAGGAAACAACCGACTGGACGGACGGGTCGCCCTGGTCACCGGCGGCGGCCGGGGCATCGGCGCCGCCGTGGCGCTGCGCCTCGCGGCGGAGGGCGCGGACGTCGCCCTGACCTATGTGAACGACGCGGAGCGCGCCGCCGAGGTGGTGGCGGGGATCAAGGCGGCCGGGCGCCGGGGTCTCGCGATCCAGGCCGACAGCGGCGACCCGGAGGCGGTCACCGGCGCCGTGGACGAGGCCGCCGCGACCTTCGGACGGCTTGACATCCTGGTCAACAACGCCGCGGTCTTCCACTTCGGGAAGCTGGAGGAACTGGGGCTCGCCGAGGTCGACCAGACCCTGGAGGTCAACGTGCGGGCCCCGTTCCTGGCGACCCGGGCCGCCGTGCGGCACATGGAGCGGGGCGGCCGCGTCATCACCATCGGCAGCAACGTCGCCGCGCGGACGCCGTTCCCCGGCCTCGGGCTCTACGCGACGAGCAAGGCGGCGCTGGTCGGGATGACCAGGGGACTCGCCCATGAGCTCGGCTCCCGTGGCATCACCGTCAACATCGTGCACCCGGGCCCCACGGACACCGAGGCCAACCCGGCCGACGGGCCGAACGCCGAGTTCTTCGCCGGCTTCACGGCGGCGGGGCGGTTCGGGCAGCCGGCGGAGGTCGCGGCCACCGTCGCGCACGTGGCGAGCCCGGAGGCGGGGTACGTCACCGGCGCCGAGTTCAGCGTGGACGGCGGGTTCACCGCCTGAGACCACCGGCCGCTACCATGGGAGGCGTGAAGCGCGCTGGATTCGCCACGACGACGCCGGAGAGAGTCCCGGCGCGCTGACCGATGATCTGATCGAAGCCCCGGGGCGGATGCCCCGGGGCTTCGCCGTGTGGTCACCCGCCTCGCCGTCCACCGAGGAGCAGACCCATGGACCACCGCAGGCTCGGCCGTGAGCTCGACCTGTTCGACACCGACCCCCTGATCGGCGCCGGGCTGCCGTACTGGCTGCCGGACGGCGCCGCCGTGCGGCACGCCCTGGAGGAGTACGTCAGGGAGGAGGAGCGGCGGGCCGGCTACCGCCACGTCCACTCGCCGGTGCTCGGCAAGCGCGAGCTGTACGAGATCTCCGGCCACTGGGCGCACTTCAGCGAGGACGTGTTCCCGCCGATGGAGCTCGGCGGCGAGCAGCTGGTGCTGCGGCCCAGCCTCTGCCCGCACCACGCGCTGATCTACCGCTCGCGCGGCCACAGCTACCGCGATCTCCCGCTGCGCATGGCCGAGTTGGGCGGCATGTACCGCGCGGAGCTGTCGGGCGTGCTGGGCGGCCTCACCCGGGTGCGGGCGATCTCACTCAACGACGCGCACGTCTTCTGCACCCTCGACCAGGTCGTCGACGAGGCCGGGGCGGCGCTCGCCATGATCCGCCGGGCCTACGCGGCGATGGGAGTCGAGGCGGCCCGCTACCGGCTCTCGCTGGCCGGCGCGGGCGGCAAGTACGTGGCCGACCCGGAGAAGTGGCGGCGGGCGGAGGTCCTGCTGCGGGAGGTGCTGGAGCGGGAGGGCGTGGCGTACGAGGCGGTCGAGGGCGAGGCCGCGTTCTACGGGCCGAAGATCGACGTGCAGGTGGTGGACGGGGCGGGCCGCGAGGCGACCCTGTCGACCGTGCAGGTCGACTTCCACCAGCCCGAGCGGTTCGACCTGGGCTACGTCGGCGCGGACGGTGCTCGGCACCGGCCGGTGATGGTGCACCGCAGCATCGTGGGGAGCGTGGAGCGGGCCGTCGCGCAGCTCGTCGAGGTGCACGGCGGCGCGTTCCCGGCCTGGCTCGCGCCCCTCCAACTGGTGGCGCTGCCGGTCTCGGACGGTGAGCTGCCGGCCGCCGAGCGGCTGGTCGGGCGGGCCGTGGAGCTCGGCCTGCGCGCCGAGGTACGCGGCCCCGGACGGGGCGGCCTCGGCGCCCGGATCAGGGCCGCGCGGCTCGTCCCCTACCAGGCGGTGATCGGCCCGGCGGAGTCCGCCGCCGGCGCCGTCTCGCTCCGCCTCCGCGACGGCCGCCGCCTGCCGGCCCGCCCGGCGGCCGAGGCGCTGCGCGCGATCACCGACCTGGTCGCGGCGCACACCACCGAGTTGTGGCGGGGGTAGCGGTCCGGGGGGTCAGGGGACGAGGGCGGTGAGGTCCAGGTCGAGGTCGAAAGGAACCGAGGCCTTCAGTCGGCCCCGGTGGATGCCGGTGGCCACGTACGCGCCGGTCATGGTGTCGAGTTCGTAGGTGTGCACGGTGGCCGCCCCGTCCTCCTCCTCGACGCGCCAGAAGTGCGGGATCCGCGCCTGGGCGTACTTGAACGGCTTGATGGACCGGTCGCGGTCGGCCGACTCCTCGGAGACCACCTCGACCACCAGGACGACGTCCTCGGGGCCGAACCAGGTGCGGTCGGGGTCGTATGCCGCGGTGCTGACCAGGATGTCGGGCTCGGGGCGGCTCTTGCGGTCCAGCCGGACGGTCATCTCCCGCGCGACCTCGAAGCCGGCCGGGGCGGCCTGCTCCAGCGCGAGGGTCAGCTTCCCCACCAGCCGGGAGTGCCAGAACCGCTGTGGCGACATCATGAAGATCAACGCTCCGTCGATGAGTTCGGTGTGCCGCGGTGCCTGCGGAAGGTGGTCGAGGTCGTCGGCTTCCCAGCCGCTTGGCCTGGGGGGGGTCATCCACTCGGGCAGTTCGGCGGTCACGGCTTCCTCCAGAGGCCTCGGGCGACGTCAGGGGCCTGATCCCGGCTCACGGGCACGGGCTGCGCGGACCACCTCAGCGTAGTCGACGGGGAACGCGCCGCACCGCCCTCGTTTCCCCGGGACGTGTTGCCTCCACGTTGCGTACACACCGATCTGATAACAGGAATTCGCCAGGTCTTTTCCCCGCATCTACGCGCGTTACGATCGGCGGGCAACGGCGCCGGTAAGAGGCGCTTTCGACTGAAGGGACCGTCCTCTTGCGCCGCGTATCGCGTCTGGCAGCAACTGTCGCCCTCACCACGGCCCTCGCGCTCACCGCGGCCGCCTGTGGCGAGAGCTCAACGGAGTCCAACAACAACGGGGAGAACGGCGAGTCCGGCGCCCAGGGTGCCGCGATCGCCTTCGACGTCGGTGGTCGCGACGACCACTCGTTCAACGAGTCGGCGGCGGCCGGCGGCGACCGTGCCGCCGAGGAGTTCGGGATCGAGATCGAGACCAGGACCGCCGGCAACGAGGAGACCGACGCCGAGCGCGTCCAGCGCCTGGAGTCGCTCGCGCAGGAGGGCTACAACCCGGTCATCGGCGTCGGCTACCTCTACGGCAACGCCATCGCCACGGTCGCCGCGGACTACCCGGACACCACCTTCGGCGTGGTGGACGCGGTCGCCGAGGGCGACAACGTCTACAGCATGGTCTTCGCCGAGCACGAGGCGTCCTACCTGGCCGGCGTGGCCGCGGCGCTGACGTCGGAGAGCGGGCAGGTCGGCTTCATCGGCGGCGTGCAGAACCCGCTGATCCAGAAGTTCGAGGCCGGCTTCGTGCAGGGCGTCACCGACACCGACCCGGACGTCGAGGTGTCGGTCGACTACCTCTACACCAACGACGACCGTGGCTTCAACGACGTCGCCCGCGCCAGGGAGAACGCCAACGCCATGCTCGGCCGCGGCATCGACGTGATCTACACCGCCGCCGGTCAGTCCGGCGCCGGCTCGATCGAGGAGGTCGCGGGCGTCGAGGGCGCCTGGGCCATCGGCGTCGACTCCGACCAGTACCAGCAGCCGGGCCTGGCCGAGTACCGGGACTCGATCCTGACCTCGGCGGTCAAGGGTGTCGACGTGGCGGTCTACGACCTGATCCAGAGCGTGCAGAACGACGAGCCGCTGACCGGCACCCACGAGTACAACCTGGCCGAGAACGGCGTCTCGCTGGCCACCTCCGGTGGCTTCATCGACGGCATCGCCGAGCAGATCCAGGCGGCGACGGACGGCATCGTCTCCGGCGAGATCGAGGTCGCGCAGACCCCGTAAGGGGCGACCGGGCGGGGACCCCCCGCCCCTCGGGGCGGCCCGGTTCGCTGGGAGTGTGGGCCCAGCGAACCCGGGCCGCGCCGGGGCGCGAGGGCGCCGGCCCTCCGGCCCACGGGCCGGGGCGGGGTCGTCGGGCCTTCGGCCCGGCGGGCGTTGAGCTGAGCCGGGGCGCCGCTTCGGCTTCCTGGCCCGAGGCCGGTCGGCAGGGCCATGGCACCGCGGGCCGGGCCGCCCCGGCCCTGGCGTGCCTGCCAGGGCTGCGCCTGACGGCGTGGCCGCCGCAGGCGTAAGGTTCCGTCGGTCGTGGTACGAGGCGGCCGGGCCGCCAGGCCGGCAGGCCGGGCGTGCCGAAGCCCCGCAGGGTCCCGGCAGGGCCCGCGTTCGAGAAGCCGAGGTCCCTTCGGGGCCCTCGCCCCGCCAGGGGCAACCGTCGTTCAAGGAGTGTGCGTCATCACAGCCTCCACCGTTCCGCCGCAGCGCGCCGGGGAAGCCGGTGATCCGGCCGTCCCGGCCGTGACGCTGCGCGGCATCACCAAACGGTTCCCCGGTGTCGTCGCCAACCACGACATCAACATCACCGTGCAGCGCGGCACCGTGCACGCCCTGGTCGGCGAGAACGGCGCCGGCAAGTCGACGCTGATGAAGATCCTCTACGGCATGCAGAAGCCGGACGAGGGCAGCATCGAGATCGACGGCGAGCACGTCTCCTTCAGCGGCCCGGCGGACGCCATCGCTCGCGGCATAGGCATGGTCCACCAGCACTTCATGCTCGCGGACAACCTCACCGTGCTGGAGAACGTCGTCCTCGGCGCCGAGAAGTCGTACGGCATCGGCGCCCGCGCCCGGGCGCGGATCCTGGAGCTGTCCGAGGCGTACGGGCTCGGCGTCCGTCCCGACGTGCTGGTCGAGGAGATCGGCGTCGCCGACCGCCAGCGGGTGGAGATCCTGAAGGTGCTCTACCGGGGCGCCCGCACGCTGATCCTGGACGAGCCGACCGCCGTGCTCGTTCCGCAGGAGGTGGACGCGCTCTTCGGCAACCTGCGCGAGCTCACCGCCGAGGGGCTGACGGTGCTGTTCATCTCGCACAAGCTGGGCGAGGTGCTTTCGGTCGCCGACGACATCACGGTGATCAGGCGCGGCACCACCGTCGCCTCCGTCGTGCCGGCCGAGACCAACCCGAGGCAGCTGGCCGAGCTGATGGTCGGCAGTGAGCTGCCGACCCCGGAGACCCGCGAGTCGACCGTCACCGACGAGCCGGTGCTCACCGTCGACGGGCTGCGGCTCGCCGGCACCGACTCGGACGGGCAGCCGCGCGACGTGCTCGCCGACGTCGCCTTCACCATCCACAGGGGCGAGGTGCTGGGCATCGCGGGCGTGGAGGGCAACGGCCAGGCCGAGTTGGTGGAGGCCGTCATGGGCATCCGCCGCCCGGACGCCGGCACCGTCACGCTGGACGGCGCCGACATCACGCGCTGGTCCACCCGGGCCAGGCGCGAGTCGGGCGTCGGCTACATCCCGGAGGACCGGCACCGGCACGGGCTGCTGCTCGACGCGCCGCTGTGGGAGAACCGGATGCTCGGCCACGTCACCGAGCCGCCCAACGGCCGGCCGCCGTTCCTCACCATCGGCGCCGCCCGCGCCGACACCCGGCGGATCGTCGAGGAGTACGACGTCCGCACCCCCGGCATCGAGGTCACCGCCGGCTCGCTCTCCGGCGGCAACCAGCAGAAGCTGATCTTCGGCCGCGAGATGAGCCACCGGCCCAAGGTGCTGATCGCCGCCCACCCCACCCGCGGTGTCGATGTCGGCGCCCAGGCCCAGATCTGGGACCAGATCAGGCAGGCCAGGCGCGAGGGCCTGGCCGTGCTGCTGATCTCCGCCGACCTCGACGAGCTGATCGGACTCTCCGACAGCCTGCGCGTGATGTACCGCGGCCGCCTGGTCGCGGACGCCGACCCCGCCACCATCACCCCCGAGGAGCTGGGCACCGCCATGACCGGCGCGGCCACCGGCCACCTGGAGTCCCACCACGAACCGGAAGGCGGTGACGAGGCGTGAGGAACGCGCTGCGGATCGACCGCGAGAAACTGGTCCTCGGCGTCGCCGCCCCGCTGCTGGCGATCGTCACCGCCGTCGCCATCACCTCGGCGGTGATGGGCGTCACCGGCCAGAACCCGTTCCGGGCCTACGAGCTGATGCTGGACTTCGGCACCAAGAGCGACAGCCAGGTCTGGATCATCAACCAGTCCATCCCGTACTACCTGTCCGCCGTCGCCGTCGCCATCGGCTTCCGGATGAACCTGTTCAACATCGGCGTGGACGGTCAGTACCGGGTCGCGGCGTTCTTCGCCGCCGTGGTCGGCGGCGGGCTCAGCCTGCCGGGCGTCCTGCAGATCCCGGTGATCCTGCTCACCGCGATGGCGGTCGGCGCGATCTGGGCAGGCATCGCCGGCTGGCTCAAGGTGACCAGGGGCGTCAGCGAGGTCATCACCACGATCATGCTGAACTTCCTCGGCGGCTCGCTCATCGGGTACTTCCTCCAGGAGGGCCGGCTCGCCGAGTTGGAGGGGAACATCGTCCACACCCCGGACATCCCCGACTCCGGCATGTTCTTCGAGTTCGAGACCCAGGTGCAGCCCATCCACGGCACGGTGGTGATCGCCGTGCTGGTCGGCGTCGCCTACTGGTTCGTGCTCAACCGCACCCGCTTCGGCTTCGACCTGCGGGCCGTCGGTCAGTCGGAGCCGGCCGCCGAGGCCAGCGGCGTCAGCGTCAAGCGGACCGTGGTCACCGCGATGCTGCTCTCCGGCGCCGTGGCCGGCCTGGTCGGCATGCCGACGCTGCTCAACGAGAGCGGCAACTACGGCAACGACTTCCCCGAGGGCCTGGGCTTCACCGGCATAGCCATCGCCCTGCTCGGCCGCAACCATCCGGTCGGCATCGCCTTCGCCGCGCTGCTCTGGGGCTTCCTGGAGCGCACCGCGACCCGCCTCGAGGCCGAGGACTACGCGCAGGAGATCATCAGCGTGATGCAGGGCGTCATCGTGCTCTCCGTCGTCGTCGCCTACGAGTTGGTGCGCCGGTGGGGGATCAGGCGCCAGCAGCGCATGGTGGGCGAGGAATTGGCCGCCCAGGCCGGCGCGTCCGCCCGCAAGAACGACTCGGACCCGGCGGAGGTGTCCCGGTGACCACGACCCTCTCCAACCTGGCGGCGAGAGTGCGCCCGGGCGACAACCACGAGCGGGGCGGCGGCCGACGCCGGCTGACCACCTCCAGGGCGCTGCTCGTGGTGGCCGGCGCGCTGCTGCTGCTCTCCCTGGTGCGCGTCGTCACCGGCGAGGACAGCATCACCTCGACCCAGCAGTGGATCAGCGCGACGACGTTCGCCGTGCCGATCGGCCTGGCCGGTCTCGGCGGCCTGTGGGCGGAGCGCTCCGGCGTCGTCAACATCGGCCTCGAGGGCATGATGATGCTCGGCCTGTTCGCCGCCGGCTGGATCGGCTGGCAGCACGGGCCGTGGGCGGCCGTCGCGGCCGGCATCGTGGGCGGCGTGCTCGGCGGCCTCCTCCACGCGCTGGCCACCGTCACCTTCGGCGTCGACCACATCGTCTCCGGCGTCGCCATCAACATCCTGGCCCTTGGCGTGGTGCAGTTCCTCGCCAAGCTGTGGTTCGGCGCCGAGGGCAGCGCCGCCTCGGCGGCCGGCGGCAACGACAAGCAGTCGCCGCAGATGGAGCGGCTCGAATCGTTCACCGTGCCCGGGGTCTCCGACTGGCTCGGCGACCTCGCGGACCGCCACTGGTTCCTGGTCTCGGACACCGCGGGCATCCTGCGGGCCGCCGTCACCAGCGTGTCCTGGCTGACGCTGCTCGCCGTGCTGCTGTTCGTCGCCAGCTACTTCGTGCTGTGGCGCTCGGCGTTCGGCCTGCGGCTGCGGTCCTGCGGCGAGAACCCGGAGGCCACCGAGTCGCTCGGCGTCAACGTCTACTTCTACAAGTACGTGGCGCTCGCCGTCTCGGGCGGCCTGGCGGGCCTCGGCGGCGCGTACCTGGCGGTGCTGATCCGGATGTACCAGGACGGTCAGACGGGCGGCCGCGGCTACCTCGGCCTGGCCACCATGATCTTCGGCAACTGGCGGCCCGGCGGGGTCGCGGCCGGCGCCGGCCTCTTCGGCTTCATGGACGCGCTGCAGACCCGCGAGGCGGCGACCGTGCACGCCATGCTGCTGCTCTTCTCGCTCGGCCTGCTGGTGCTCGCCGTCTGGCAGTTCACCCGGGCCAAGCGGGCGGCGGCCGCCACCAGCGTGGTGCTGGCCGGGCTGCTGTGGCTCTGGTACGCCACCAGCGACTCCATCCCGCGCGAGCTGATCACCGCCAGCCCCTACCTGGCGACGCTGCTGGTGCTGGCGCTGTTCTCGCAACGGCTGCGCACGCCGCGCGCGGTGGGCAGGACCTATCGCCGGGGGCAGGCGCGGTGAGTGAGAATTTCGGGGTGACGAACCCCCACGACGGCGTGGACTGGTCGGCGCTGCGCGCGGCGGCCAGGGACGCCATGTCCCGGGCCTACGCGCCCTACTCGGCCTACCCCGTCGGCGCCGCCGCGCTGGTCGCCGAGGACGGGCGCACCGTCTCCGGCTGCAACGTGGAGAACGCCTCCTACGGGCTCGGCCTGTGCGCCGAGTGCGGCCTGGTGTCCGCGCTGCACGCCACCGGCGGCGGCCGGCTGACCCACTTCACCTGCTGCGACGGCCGGGGCGAGATCATCCTGCCGTGCGGCCGCTGCCGGCAGCTGCTGATGGAGCACGGCGGCCCCGAACTGCTGGTCGACACCCGGGACGGCATCCGGCCGCTGGCCGAACTGCTCCCGGACGCCTGGCAGCTGGAACGCGACTGAGAGAACGTGAACGGTATGGACGCGATCAGCGTGATCCGGGCCAAGCGGGACGGCCTGGCCCTCACCCCCGCGCAGATCGACTGGGTCATCGACGCCTATGTGCGTGGCGAGGTGGCCGACGAGCAGATGTCGGCGCTGGCCATGGCGATCTTCCTGAACGGCATGGACCGGGCCGAGATCGCCCGCTGGACGGCGGCGATGATCGCCTCGGGCGAGCGGATGGACTTCGGCAAGCTGCCGCTGCCCACCACCGACAAGCACTCCACGGGCGGCGTCGGCGACAAGATCACCCTGCCGCTCGCGCCGCTGGTCGCGGCCTGCGGCGCCGCCGTCCCGCAGCTCTCCGGGCGCGGCCTCGGGCACAGCGGCGGCACCCTGGACAAGCTGGAGTCCATCCCCGGCTGGCGGGCCGGTCTCTCAGGCGACGAGATGCTGGACGTGCTGAACGCGGCGGGCGCCGTGATCTGCGCGGCCGGCGCGGGCCTGGCGCCGGCGGACCGCAAGCTGTACGCCCTGCGGGACGTGACGGGCACCGTCGAGTCGATCCCGCTGATCGCCTCGTCGATCATGTCCAAGAAGATCGCCGAGGGCACCGGCGCGCTGGTGCTCGACGTCAAGGTCGGCTCGGGCGCGTTCATGAAGACATACGAGGACGCCAGGGAGCTGGCCGAGACGATGGTCGGGCTCGGCACCGACCACGGGGTGCGGACGGTGGCGCTGCTCACCGACATGTCGACCCCGCTGGGGCTGACCGCGGGCAACGCGCTGGAGGTGCGGGAGTCCGTCGAGGTGCTGGCGGGCGGCGGCCCGGCGGACGTGGTGGAGCTGACGCTGGCGCTGGCCAGGGAGATGCTGGCGGCGGCAGGGCTGCCGGACGCCGACCCGGCGGCGGCGCTCGCCGACGGGTCGGCGATGGACCGGTGGCGGCGGATGATCGAGGCCCAGGGCGGTGACCCGGACGCGCCGCTGCCGACGGCCCGCGAGACCCACACGGTGACGGCCACCGCCTCCGGGGTGCTGACCACCCTCGACGCCTACGCGGTGGGGGTCGCGGCCTGGCGGCTCGGCGCCGGCCGGGCGCGCAAGGAGGACCCGGTGCAGGCGGCGGCCGGCGTGGAGCTGCACGCCAAGCCGGGGGACCGGGTGACGGCCGGGGCCCCGCTGCTGACCCTGCACACCGACACCCCGGAGCGCTTCGAGCCGGCGCTCGCGGCGTTGGAGGGCGACGCGATCGGGATCGCCCCGGCCGAGGAGCCGGCGGCGGTTCCGGCCCGTTCCTCGATCGTGCTCGGCCGGGTGGGCTGAGCCGGTCTCCGCCGGCTCGTTCCTCTCGCTTCGGCAAACATTCATGTGACCCGACGGACTGACTGTCCGCTATGTCGGAATTTTTGCCATGATCGTCTTCGATGGCTAGTACCCTTGAACACGGTCTTGGCGGAACGACACGGCGGGAGGTGACGCTGCGATGCGCAGTGACCCTCCCAGTCATCCCCCGCGCCACGCCGGTCAGCCCAGATAGTCGCCCAGGTTCCGAGGGGCCCTGGGGCGGTCGGCGTGTGCGCGTGCCCCGGATGCCCGTGCTCGCCTTCCGTTTCCTGGGGGTTCCCTCGCCATGACCCACCTGCCCATGCTGCTCGAGGAGCAGGACCTCGCCGGCGCCCTGGAGTGGCTGGAGACCCAGCCGCCCTACGCCATCGCGGACGAGATCGCCCGGATGGACGAGGTGCAGTCCGTGATCACCTTCCGGCTGCTCGACAAGGACCGCGCCCTGGAGGTCTTCGAGGAGCTCGACCCCGTCGACCAGCAGCAGATCCTGGAGGGCCTGCGCGACCAGGCGTTCCGCGATCTGGTCGAGAACCTGGACCCGGACGACCGGGCCCGGATGCTGAAGGAGGCCCCGGCCAAGGTCGCCAAGCGGGTGCTGGCCGGCCTCAGCGCGCACGAGCGGCAGATGACGGCGGCGCTCCTCGGCTACCCCGAGGGCTCGGTCGGCCGCTTCATGACGCCGGAGACCGTCGCGCTCCAGCAGGACCTGGCGGTCGGCGAGGCCCTTGAGGTGGTCCGCCGGCGCGGCGCCCGGGCCGAGACCATCTACACCCTGCCGGTGGTGGACCGGGGGCGCCGCCTCACCGGCATCGTCGAGCTGCGCGAGCTGGTGCTGAGCGAGCCGACGGCCATGGTCTCCGAGCTGGTGGTCACCGAGCCGCCGCGCGCCCAGGCCACCGAGCCGGCCGAGGACGCGGCCCGGCTGATGCGCGAGACCAACGTCCTCGACCTGCCGGTGGTGGACAGCGAGGACCGCCTCGTCGGCCTGCTGACCAGCGACGACGCCTTCGAGGTCATCGAGGCCGCCGACACCGAGGACGTGGCGCGGCAGGCCGGCGCCGAGCCGCTGGAGCGGCACTACATGTCGGCCAGCGTCTTCCAGCTCTCCCGCACCCGGATGATGTGGCTGCTGCTGTTGCTGGTCGCGGCCACGCTGACCGTCTCGGTCAACCAGGCGTTCGAGGGCACCCTGGAATCCGTCACCCAACTGGCGCTCTTCGTCCCGCTGTTGATCGGCACCGGCGGCAACACCGGCGCCCAGGCCGCCACCGCCGCCGTCCGCGCGCTCGCGGTCGGCGAGGTGCGCACCTCCGACCTGATCCGCGTCATCTGGCGCGAGTGCCGCACCGGCCTGCTGCTCGGCCTGATGCTGGCCGTGGTCGGCTTCGCCGTCGGCGCGGTCTTCGTCGGCGCCGACGTGGCCGCCGTCGTCGCCATCACCCTGATCGTCATCTGCACCTGGGCCTCCACGGTCGGCGGCACCATGCCGCTGCTCGCCAAGAAGCTCCGCATCGACCCGGCGGTGGTCTCGGCCCCCATGGTGACGACACTGGTGGACGCGACGGGCCTGGTCATCTACTTCACGACGGCCAAGGTGGTCCTGGGCATCTGAGGCTTCCGAGTTTGGTAGTCTCATTTCTGGTAGTTCTGCTTTCGGTAGTCTCATCCCTCTCGGGGGCTTCGATGGATACTTCGGGTTTCGTTGGGCGCCACCATGAACTGGCCGCGTTGGACCGCGTGCTGAAGCGCGTCAAGGCGGGCGGTCGAGCGGGGCGCCCCGGCCGGGCCGTGCTGATCCGAGGTCGCCGCCGGGTGGGCAAGTCACGGCTCGTGGAGGAGTTCATCGAGCGCTCCGGCCTGCCGAGCCTCTACTTCACCGCCTCGGCGCTGCCCAGTACCCGAGCCGACCTCGACATGTTCGCCCAGGCCCTGGCGGCGTCGGACCTGCCAGGGGCGGCGCCCGTGGACCAGCCGCTCGGCAGTTGGGACACGGCCTTCCGGCTGCTGGCCCTCGCCGTGCCGCAGGACAGCCCGGCCATCGTGGTGCTCGACGAGATGCCGTACCTGATCCAGAACGACGAGGGTTTCGAGGGCACCCTGCAGAAGGCGTTCGACCGGGAGCTGTCCCGACGCCCGATCCTGCTGCTCTGCGTCGGATCCGATCTGGCGATGATGGAGCGGCTCAACGACTACGACCGGCCTTTCCACCAGCGCGGCACCGAACTGGTCGTGCCGCCCCTCAACCCCGCCGACATCGCCGACCTGCTGGGTCTCCCGGCGGCCGAGGCGTTCGACGCCTACCTGGTGACCGGCGGACTCCCGCTGGTGCTGGAGGAGTTCGAGCCCGGCATGAGCCTGTTCGACCACCTTGAGGACGTCGTGACGAATCCCGTCTCGGCGACTCTGGTGAGCGCCGAGCTCTCGTTGGCCGCCGAGTTCCCGACCGAGGCCCAGGCCAGGGTCGTGCTCAGGGCGATCGGCTCCGGTGAGCGTACCCACGCGCTCATCAGCCGGGCCGCCGGCGACATGGCGCCCAGCAGCCTCAGCCGTGCCTTGCGGCTGCTGATCGACAAGCGGGTGGTCGAGGCGGCCACGCCGTTGTCGGTCAGGCCCTCGAAGGAGACCCGCTACGCGGTGGCGGACCCGTACCTCCGCTTCTGGCTGGCCTTCCTCGGGCCCTATCTCAGCGAGATCGAGCGGCGTCGCGGCGACCTGGTGCTCGACCGGATCCGTCGCTCCTGGACCACCTGGCGGGGCCGGGCGATCGAACCGGTGGTGCGGGAGGCACTGTTCCGGATGCGCGAGGGCGGCCTGCCCGAGGGCTCCGGCGCCGTCGGCGGCTACTGGACCCGCACCAACGACCCGGAGATCGACATCGTGGCGGCCGACCGGGGCCCGGTCGCCAAGCGCGTCACGGCCGTCGGCTCGATCAAGTGGCTGGAGCGGAAGCCCTTCGACGCCCGCGACCTCTCCCGCCTCATCCTGCACCGCGCCCAACTCCCGGGCGCCGACGAGGACACCCCGCTGCTGGCCGTCTCCCGATCGGGCGTCGCCACCGAGGTCGGCACCGGCGTCCAGGTCGTCGGCCCGGACCAACTGCTCACCGCCTGGCGGGGATAGCCACCGCGCGCCGACAGCGGAAGGTCACCCGCGTGACAGAGCACGACATCGGACGGGAGTTCCGCGAGCTGCGGGACACGCCCCCCGGCGACCGCGCCTCCTGGCTGCGCCGGGCGTTCCCGGAGGGCGCCCCGGCCCAGTGGTGGACGGGGATGCTGGAGATCGTCGAGACCCGGTGCTCCCCCGCGCGGCCGGCGCCGGCCGCCGAGCGGCTGGCCACCCTGGAGTTCGCGGCTCAGCTCCTGGACCTCGCACGGCGGTCCGGCGGGCTGAGCAACTGCCAGGCCGGAAACTGGATGATGCGTCTTTCGGTGCTCGCCCTGCGCCACGTGCCACCCCTCGACGGGCTGCCGGACGAGTTCACCCCGGACGGAGCGGTCCGCTTCACCCTCGACCACCTGCCGCTGTCGCGCGAGACGGCCCTGGACGCCGCCCGCCGGGCGCACGAGGGCCGCCTGCACGAGCCCGGCGAGCCGATCAGGCCAGGCCAGCGCCCCACCGGGGAGACGGCGCTCCTCAACGAGATGCGGTGGGTGCTGCCGTCCCTGGAGTGGCTCGTCGATCGCCTGGGTGACGACGCGCTGCGGCGCGCGGCACGGGAGTGGCTCGACCTGCTGCCGCGCCTCTAGCGCGGCCCGCTCAGAGGTCGCCGCCGTCCAGGTCCCGGCGGCGGCGGCCGAGTTCGAAGCGGTCGCCGGCGTCGTGGAGTTCGTACAGCTGGGCGCGGCTGTCCGGGGAGCCGAAGGGGTGGTGCAGGACCATCAGCAGGGTGCCGTCGAAGGCGCGGAACGGCATGCCGTGGCCGGCGTTGTCCTCGACCAGCACCGGCCGCTGCTCCCAGGGGCCGGCCAGGGTGCCGGACGCCGAACGGGCCTGCGTCTGCACGTAGTACTGGGCGCCGGACGGGCCCATCCAGGTGGACCACAGCATCAGCAGGTCGCCCGTGCGGCCGCGGTGGAACTGGGGCCCGTCGGTGACGTAGGTGAGCGGTGCGGCGTCGGCGGTCACCAGCTGGTTGATGCCCGGCGCGTCGGACGCCTTGAACAGGTGCACCGGGTCGCCGACGGTGCCGGTCAGGTCCGGCGTGAGGCGGATGGCCTCCATGGTCCCGTCGAGCCGCTGGACCCACTCGTGCGCGTAGACCAGCCACGGCTGGCCGCGCTCGACGAACAGCGTGCCGTCCAGGGCCATGAACGTGTCCGGCGTGTGCGGCCGTTCGAGGTCCAACGGTGTGAACGGGCCGGCCGGCGAGTCGCCGACGGCCACGATCGTGCCGCGCCGGTGGGTGCGGTACGGCACCTGGGGCGGGGCGGCCAACTCCGCGTCGGCGTCGTGCAGGGTGACGAACAGGTACCACCGGCCGCGGTAGCGGTGCACCTCGGGCGCCCAGCCGCCGTCCTTCGCCCAGTTGCCCTCCGGCACCCGGAAGACGACGAAGGGCCCCTGCCAGGAGACCAGGTCCCGGCTGCGGTAGCTGAACGTGACCAGCCGCGGCTCGGGGCTGTCCTCCGGGGTGGTGTGGTACAGGTGGTAGGTGCCGGTGCTCCGGTCGGCGACGACGAACGCGTCGTGCGCCCAGAACTCGTTCATCCGCAGCCCGCTCGGCGGCTCGCCCGCGGCGAAGGACGTGCCACCCGCGAGCGGCACGGTGGCGGCGGCTCCCAACGCCCCGATGAGGGCGCGTCGTCCGATGGGCGTCATGGGATCACTCCTGGCTGTCGCGCGGGACCACGGGACGTGAACGCGCGCAGCGTAAGAGCGGGTTCGAAAGAAAGTCAACGCATCTGCGCAACTCCGCACAACACCGGTCAGGCCGCGTGCCGGCGTGGGCGCCGTCCCTCACTTCTCCTCGTGCACCGGGACCGGCGGAGTGTTCTCCGGGTCGAGCGCCGCCAGCACGACATGGAGCGAGCCCTGGGCCGCGCCGATCCGCAGCGCGAAGCGCGCGTGCGAGAGGGGCCGCGTCAACGGGTTGCGGCGGTGGGCGCGGCCCGCCTTCCGCGCGGCCTCCAGGGACCTGACGGCCCAGAGGAGCCGCATCTGCAGATCCTCGGGTTCGGTGACGTCGACCAGCTCCGTGGCGCTGGCGGCGACCTTCTCGGCGGCGCCCTCCAATACGGGGGCGCGACGGATGTCGGGCGCGTCGCCGAACGACACCAGCAGGTTGTGGACCTCGTGCAACCCGGCTATCGCGTCTGAACTCATGCGCACAGCATGCCGGATGGCTGACAGCGCGCCGCGCGGGCCGCCGGTCGGTTGACGGCCCGTCACATCACCGCTACATCTTCCCCCCAGGCGCACCCATCCTTCCGAGAGCAGGAAGTGAGACGACGATGAGGCGAGCGGTCGTCCCGTCGCGGAACCGCGGACGTGACGGCGAGCGCTTCCGGCCCGGGGCCGGTGCGGCCCCGGGCCGGGCTTCGCGGATCCCGCTACACGAAGACGTAGAGGACGACCACCGACCACTTCTCCGTGGTGTCCTCGGGGCTGTAGGCGAGGAACCCGGCGGACCCGAAGGCGACGTACCCGTCATAGGGGACCGGGCCGCCCGTGTCGTAGAACAGCCACTCGAAGGACGGCAGGCCCAGGTACGACGACACCGGGGCCGCCCACAGCGGGTACTCGACGACGGCCGCGGTGTTGGCGATGACGCAGCCGCGGTTCACGGCGTCCGTGTAACCGGTCTGGCTGCGCGCGTCCAGGGCCCACCCGTAGCTCACCAGCAGCAGCGGGTCGGGGGAGATGTCCAGCGGGCACGTCGTGTCCTGCGTCGCCACGACGGGGTCGGCCGCGCGGTAGCCCGACGGCACCGTGAACAGGTCGGCGGCCGGCTCCACGCCCGTCTGGATGTCCGTGTAGGTCCTGGTGTACTCGGCGCCGGTCTCGTCCACGATGTGGGTGCGCACGTCCAGTTGGACGTCGGTGGACAGCCAGACCGTGACCTCCCGGGTGGCCGGGGGCGCGGTCTCCCGGGGGACGGTCACCGTGTAGGAGCTGCCCTCGACCCGCACCCCCGACATCCGGCGGGTGCCCAGGTCCCGTGGCTCGGAGCTGAGCTGCCGCTGCTCCACGTCCGGCGCCGTCGCGGCGGGCTCGGGCGCGTCGGCCGTTTCCGGTGGGGCCGTCGTCCGGGTGAACTCCCGCGTCTCCTCGTCCAGGCGCACGGTGGTGCCGGCGACCGGGTCGACGATGGTGACCGTCGACCCGGACTCGTACCTGGTGCGTCCCTGGCTGTCCCGGTAGTAGCGGTTCTCCTCCCGCGCGGCGGACCCCTGTCGCGCGCCGGTGCCCGCGTCCGAGCGGCTGATCAGCTCGACGGCGCTCAGCGGGACGACCTCGCCGCGGCCCGTCCTTCCCCGGTCCTCGCCGGCCCGCTCGTCCGAGCCGACCGCGGTCTGGCCGGGAACGACGAGCAGCAGGCCGACCATTCCGGTCGCCAGCGCCGCGAACACTCTCCTGCGGTGCATCACACCCTCCTCGGGTCGACAACGGGACCAGACTGCGCCGGGCCGGCGGTCGGGAACCGGGAATCGGCCGTATCTCTCCGCGGGTCACGAAGGCGGGCCCGGGGCGTCACCGGATTTTGCGCGGTGTCACGAAGACGCGGCGGGCGCCGGCCAGGCAGGGTGGGGTGAGGCGACGATGAGCCGACTCTTCCCGTCGCTGCGCGACCGGCTCGACGGCAACGCCCGCCGCGCCGTGGAGGTGTACACCCGCGAGCTGCCGGAGTACCGCGAGGTGACCAGGGAGGCCAGGGCCAGGGCCGCGATGCTGGACTTCGCGGTGCTGCTGCGTCGCCGGGAGGTCGAACTCGGCGCCGACGACGCGCCGTTCACGGAGGCGGACCTGGCCATGCTGCGGGCCTTCGGTGCGGAGCGCGGCGCGCGGGGCGTGTCCCTGGCCGCGCAGCGGCGGGTGCTGGGACTGCACTCCGTCCTCACCCTGCGGGAGGTCCAGGAGGCGGCCGGCCCGAACGACGTCGACCACGTGATGCACATGCTCGGCTGGCTGTCCGTCCAGGGGGCCGTCGCGCAGCACGCCTACACCGAGGGGTTCGTGGCGGGCCAGCGGAGGTTCCTGCCCGTCGCGGCACGCGTGCGGCGTCTGGCCGGGGAGCTCCTGGCCGACGGACCCGCGGCCGCCGCGCTCGCCGAGGGCCTCGGCATGCCGCTGCCCGCCGCCTTCCTGGTGACGGTGTTACGGGTCACCGGGCCGCCCCTGCCCGCCACGCCAGGCCGGGGCGACGCCACCGTCGACGCCCTGCTGAAACACCACCCCAGGACGCCGATGACGTGGCACGAGCCGGACCTGTTCGCCGCCCTGCTGCCGGTTCGGGCGGACGTTCCGGTCGTGGACGACGTCGACGACCCCGCGGAGGGGCCCGAGCTGGCGGCGGCGGAGCGGCGCGCGCTGCGGCTCGCCGACGACTTCGCGCGGCTGACCGGCCGGCCCTGCTCGGCCGGCGGGACCCCGGGCCGGCCGGGCCGACTCGCCCAGGCCGTCCGGCTCGCCGCCAGGATCAGCCGTGTGGCGCCCGCGGAGGCCGTACCCCGGCGGCTGTACGCCGTCCGCGACGTCTTCGTCGAACTCGGCACCACGCAGGTGCCGCAGGTCGAGCGGTGGCTGCGCGACCTGGGGAGCCGGCTCGCCACGGGCCCCGACCTGGTGGCCACCCTGGACGCCTTCTACCGGCACGACATGAACCGGCTGAAGACCGCGCTGGCGCTGCACATCCACCCCAGGACGCTGGACTACCGGCTGCGCCGGGTCCGTGAGCTCGTCGGGATGGAGGCCGGCTCGACCCAGGGGGTGCGCACCCTCAGCGCCGTGGTGGCCGCGATGTCGGCCGGCCGCTGGTCTCCCGACCCCCCGCCGGCCGGCCGGCCGTGACCGCCGGTGCGGCCTGCCGCACGTCAACTCCCGGGTTCCGGGCGACTCGTCGGACGCGGAGGTGCGGCGGCCGCACGCGGTGTGGGAGTGGCTGCGCTGACCGACCGGCCCGTCAGACGTCGTTCCAACGGCTCGATCGCCAGGCTCGCGGCCAGCGCCAGACAGCCCACCACCACCCACGGCAGCACCCGGTCCACGCCGTACAGGACGCCGAACAGGCCGGGCGTCAGCATGTCCGCCGCGGCGAACGAGTACTGGAACGCGGCCAGATAGGTCCCCCGCGCCCCCTCCGGCGCCGCCGACGCGGAGAGCGCGTTCGACGCCGGCCCGTGCGTCATCTCCGCCGCCGCCCACAGCAGCATCACCAGCGCCAGGTAGCCGACCTGCCAGTGCCCGCGTGGCAGCAGCACCGCCAGGGCCATCGCCGCGCACCAGACCGCCCAGAGCCGGCCGCCCCAGGCCATCGCCCCGCCCCGGGAGGTGCGCCGCAGGACGCGGCGGATGACCGTGCTCGTGCAGGTGGCCACGGCAACGGTGGTGATCGTGAGGAAGGCACCCACCGACCAGCCGGGCGCGTCGAGGCCGCGCACCACGTAGACCGGGATCGCCACGGCGAGGAAGACCGTGCAGACGTTGAACACGACGTTCACGCCGATCAGCGCCAGATACGGCCGGTTGCGCAGCAAGTCCCGTACGCCGTCGGCCGGTTGCTGACCCGGCCCGTCGGCCGGCCGCCGCCCGCGCACGAAGAGCCCGACGGTCAGCGCCGCCACGAGGAACGAGACCGCGTCCGCCAACACCATGCCGCGGTACGCCTGGTGCGAGGCGAGCGCGAGCAGCACACCCGCGAGCACCGTGCCGGCACCGGTGCCGGCCGCCCGGATCATCCCGGCCCTCGCGAACCACTGGTCCCTGGCGTCCCCCTCGGCCTGCTCGGCGATCAGCGCGAAGACCGACGACCAGTACACCCGCAGCCCGACCGCCTCGACCAGCGCCGCCAGGAACAACGACACCGGCCCCGCCACGCCCAGATAGAGGAAGAACCCGGCGGACTGGAACAACAGACCCGCGATCACCACCGGCCGCGGCCCGACCCGGTCGACGACCCGCCCCACCAGCAGCGGCAACAGCAGCGAACCGGCCATGGCCCCGGTCAGCAACAGCCCGACCCGGGCCTCCGACAGGTCGGTGGCGGAGAGGAAGTACACCATCGACAGCGGCAGATAGAGCCCGGTCCCGACGGCATCGATCGCCAACGCCACCGGAATCGCCCACCGCGCCCCGTCCCGCACCCGGGCCCACCTCACGGCACGGCCGTCGCTCGTCTGCGCACCGGTGGCCCTCCGCTCGCGTGTTCGGCAGCCCCACGTTCTAGCGGCGGGCGGGCGGCGGCGTCAACGAGTTTTGCCGCCGGCGGGGTGCCGCGAACCTCGGGTCAGAGAGCGTCGACCGACGGCCGGGTAGTCGCTGACGACCAGTGACGTTCACGCTCCACGACCACGAGTCCGGGGATGTCCACGTCGGTCAGCTCCAGGCCGGAGGAGCGTTTCATGCGTTGCGCCAGCTCGGCGTTGGTGGGGGGGATGCTGACCGGACGAGGATGTCGGTCACGACCGAGCCTCCTTCGAGGCCTGCACGGCCAGGGCGTCGAGGCGAGCTCGCTGCGCCGGGGTCAGGCGGACGTCCTCCGCCGCGACGTTCTCCTCCAGGTGGTCGATCCGGGCCGTGCCGGGGATCGGGAGGACGACCGGTGAGTGGCCGAGCAGCCAGGCGAGCGCGACCTGTGTGGGGGTGGCGCCGACCTCGGCCGCCACGCCGGCGATCTCGGCCCGCGCCCCCGACTCCCCCCAGGCGACGGGCCGCCACGGCAGAAACGCGATCCCGGCCGCCTCGCAGGCCGCGAGCACGCGCTCGTGCTCGCGGTCGAGCAGGTTGTAGCGGTTCTGCACGCTCACGATGTCGACGATCTCCCGCGCCTGCCGGAGCTCGTCGACGGACACCTCGGAAAGCCCGATCCGGCCGATCTTGCCCTCGTCCCGCAGCTCCCGCAGCGTGCCGACCTGGTCGGCGAGCGGCGTCTCCGGATCGATCCGGTGCAGCTGGAGCAGCTCGATCCGCCCGACGCGCAGCCGCCCCAGCGCCCGCTCCACCTGCTCGCGCAGCACTTCGGGCCGCCCGTCGAGCTTCCACTCACCCCCGGGCCCGGTTCGCGCGACGCCGACCTTGGTGGTGATCAGCAACTCGTCCGGATACGGGTACAGCGCCTCCGCCAGCAGCTCCTCGTTGGCACCCCCGCCGTACAGGTACGCGGTGTCGATCAAGGTGACGCCCAACTCGACGGCCCGCCGCGCGACGGCGACGGAGTTCTCCCTGGCCGGCCCCGGCTCCGCCGGCAGATGCATGGCCCCGAATCCGAGCCGCCGTACGCGCAGGTCCCCACCTATGGCAAACATGGGGGCAACGTTAATTCGCCCGATCCCCGTGGCCCCGTCCGAGCCAGTGGATCAGAGAACGTCGACCGTGGCGCGAGCGACGCCGGACTTCTCGATACGCCGATCGCTCGTCACGAGAACGACGTTGAGGGCCTCGGCAAGCGCGACGTACGCCGCGTCGTAGGCCGACAGATTGGCGGACAGCTCCCGCACCCGGGGCCAGAACGGCAGGGCGTCATACCGGCGAATAGCGAGTGCCTGGTACGTGGCCAAGGCCTCGTCGAGGTTTTTTGCCGCCAATTTCGGTACATCGCCGCGCCGTCCGCGCGCCATACCGAAGAGCGCCGAGGCAACCTCGAAGTCGAGCAGCGCCGGTGCCGCCAACTCGTGAGCGGCGATCCGGGCCCGCACTGCGTCCCCTCGCTCGCCCGTGTCGGTCAAGCCGTGGACCAGCGCCGAGCAGTCGATGACGATCAACGACGCTCACGCTCCGCGTCCATGAGCGCGGGAATGTCCACGTCGGTCAAGTCGAGGCTGGCGGAGCGCTTCATACGTTGGGCCAATTCGGCGTTGGTTGGGGTCGTCGCTTCTCTCACGATCATGTCCAACAGGTATGCCTGCAGCGACTGGCCGGCCTCTGCCGCGCGGATCTTGAGCGTCCTCAGCATGTCGTCCGGGACTCTCCGGACGGTGACGTCGGTCATGCTGACATTTTAGCAACGTTGATGACGAAGTGCTGCGACGCGAGGTGGGGCGCTGTGGAAGGGCCGGTGCGGCGTCACACGCGTGCTCAGCGGTTCTTCGCACAGCGGCCGAACCTCCTGGTGTCGAGCGAGAACCCGACGGGTTCGGGGAGGGCGACGCGGTCACCGAACGGGGATTCGGTGGACGTTGCGTACCCTTCCTCGCGGGGGTCGCTGTGCAGCGTGCACCACCCCTTGAAGGGGTCGATGATCAGGTAGAGGTCGATGCCGAAGCGTGCGTAGACCTCGACCTTGTCCACCAGGTCGGAGCCCTTGTTGTTCCTGGACAGGACCTCTGCGACGAACCGGATCTCGTCTCCCGGGAAGCTGCCTTCCGGATCCACCTTCGCGGTGGTGGGCAGGGCGAAGAAGTCCGGTCGTGGTTCGTCGCCGTGGCTGGGATGGGTGACGGTCTGCTCGGCAGCGACGCGCCACTGGCCGTGTGCCGAGAACTGCATGATGAGATCCAGCTGGATGTCCCAGTGCAGTGGCTTGCGGGAGGGGGAGGAGATGATCTGTCCGTTGATCAGTTCCGTTCCCCGCTCATCCAGCGCGGCCATGTTCCTCACCGTGGATCCAGGCCGCTCTTGAGCGCGCGGTTCTGCTCGCTGCGGGCGTTCGCCTCGCGGACCAGGGTGTGGAGGTCCGGCCGTGGCTCCGGTGGCCTCGCCGTGCGGAGGGTGGCCAGCAGGCGGCGGGCCGTCGGGACGCGGCAGGTGCCGAGCCAGATCAGCTGTGCCGACCACTCCGGCGGGTCGATGTCCAACGCGGCGAGCGGCATCAGCGCGGGCAGTCGCACGCCGTGCCGGTCGAGTTCCTGACGCAGCTCGCCGCACAGGAGATAGAGGTCGCGCTTTACCGGCTCCACAGATAATCACCCTCCGGGGTCCTTTGTTCGCCGTACGCGACCGAGAATGGCCGAACCGACCTAACCTCTCCAAGGGGGAAGCGGATTACCTCCAACCGCCGTAACAGAGGGGCGTGACGCCATGGCCAATGAAATCGACCCCAGCGACTCGATGGGCGCGCTGTACGGGACCCGGCTGCGCCGGTACCGGCTGGAAGCCGGTTGGACTCAGGGCGACCTGGGCTTCCGGGCGCACGTCGTCCAGTCCCGCATCAACCAGCTTGAACGGGCGACCGGGGCCAAGCCGACGCTCGAACTGTCGAAGAAGCTGGACGAGTTGCTGAAGACAGACGGCCTGCTCGCCGAACTCACGCCGCACGTGCGGCGTGAGGCGTTCCCGGACTGGGCGCAGGAACATCTGCGGCAGGAAGGTAGGGCGACGGCCATCCAGGTGTACATGGCGCGTACCTTTCACGGGTTGCTTCAGACTCAGGAATACGCCCGCGCACTGCTGAGCCTGAGCCCGACCCTGACCTCTGACGACCACCTGCAGAAGCGGCTAACTGGCAGGTTGGGGCGCCAGCCCAAGTTGAAGGACCCCAAGCTCCGTGAGTTCTGGATGGTTCTGGATGAGGCTGTGCTGCTGCGCCCAGTTGGCGGCCCCGCGATCATGCGAGGCCAGATGGCGCGAGTGCTGGAAGCGGCTCAGGATCCTCGCATCACCGTGCAGGTGTTGCCATTCTCGGCAGGAGGTCACTGGCCCATGGAGTGCTCGCTGATGATGCTGACACTGCCGGACGGGGACGAGTCGGCCTACAAGGAGGCCGACGAGTTTGGCCACCTCACTGAGGAAAATGACGAAGTTCGTGCGTATGGCAAGGGCTACGATCGCCTTCGGGCCATGGCGCTTCCCCCAGAGCAGTCGCTCGACTTGATCCAATCCGTGATGGAAGGCACCTACCGTGCAGCTCGCGTACCAAGCCGAACCCAGCGTCGCCGCTTGGCGGAAAAGCAGCTACAGCGGCATGGAGGGTGGCTCGTGCGTCGAGGTGGGGGACGGGGTCCCCGGCGTGATGCCGGTGCGTGACAGCAAGGTCCCGCACGGCCCTGTGCTCGTCATTCCGGCCGCCGCGTGGGCCGCGTTCGTGCGGTCGGCGTGAACCGGCGGCGGCGGGAGAAGGCCGCGAGGCGGCTGGTCGTGGCGGCCATGCTGGGCGAACCGACCGTTGTGCGGCGGTTGTTGCGGGCCGGGGTGAGCCCGGAGGCCAGCGACGCGGACGGGATGACCGCGCTGTACGCCGCCGCCGTGCATGGCGACGCCCTGTCCGTGCGGCTCCTCCTGGAGGCCGGCGCGGCGCCGGATCGGGAGAGTGCGCGGGAGGGGTCCGAGGGGACCCCGCTGTGTGCCGCCGCCAGTTGGGGGCACGCGGACGTGGTGCGGGAGCTGCTGGCGCACGGCGCCGACCCGACGCTGCGCGAGGACGCCGGCACCGGGCTCTCACCGCTGGACTGGGCGCAGCGCGGGCCCCACCCCGAGACCGAGGCGCTGCTGACCGGTCAGACCCGCTGAACGTACGGCGCCCGCCACTCCGGCGACGGGTCCGAGCCGAGCTCGGACCAGTACTCCCGGGCCCGGGCGATCCTGCCCTCCCTGACCGACCAGAACGAGGCCACCCGGTGCACCCCCATGCCGGTGTGCGGGACCTCCACCTCGGAGACGACCTCGTCGCCGTGCGCGACGATGCGGAGCACCCGGATCGTCCACCCCTCGGGGTACTCGGCGTTGATCCGCACGTAGTTCTCCCGGCCCAGGATGCGCTCGCCGCTGACCGGCCACTCCACCACCAGGTCCTCGGCGAGCAGCTCGCCGACCCCCGCCCAGTCCCTCGCCTGCATGCGGTCCCACAGGCCCCGAACCACCTCAGCTGACTCCATGCCCGCATCCTGGCAGGCGCCTCTGACAGTCGCCCCGGAGCGGGAGTCGTCGCAGGTCAGTGCGAACATGAGCCGGTGACTCGTACTCTCTTCGCTTCAGGTTCCGTGTTCGACGTGGTCTCCGGGGAGGTCTGGGGGACCGATGTCGTGGTGGAGGGGAACCGGATCGTCGCCGTGGGGCGGGGGCTCGACGGGGACGAGGTCGTGGACTGCTCGGGCTCGCTGCTGGTGCCGGGGTTCATCGACTGCCACACGCACGTCGGCCTGACCGAGACCATGAAGGACTCCTTCGGCCTGGCGCGTTCGGTGCGGCCGCTGTCCGCCGTGCCGGTGTTGCGGACCCTGCTCGGGCTCGGGATCACCACGGTCCGGGACGCCTGGGGCGCCGACGCCGGGATGCGCCTCGCCGTTGAGCGGGGCTGGATCGAGGGTCCGGAGATCCTGGTCTCGCTGCGGCAGGTGTGCACCACCGGCGGCATCGGCGACCACTGGTCGCCGCGCGTCGGGGACGTCGACTTCTTCGGCGACCCGGCCATGCCGGACCCGGTGTTCGACGGGCCGGTCGAGGCGCGGGCCGTGGTGCGGCGGATGGTGCGGGCCGGCGCCGACTGGATCAAGGTGACCGCCACCGGCTCGATGAAGCTGGCGCGCGGCGTGCACGACGTGCAGCTCACGCCCGGTGAGATGGCGGCGCTGGTCGACGAGGCGACCCGGCAGGGCGGCCGGGGCGTGATGGTGCACGCGCACGGCGCGCGGGCCGCCGAGCTGGCGGCGCGGGCGGGGGCGCGTTCCGTCGAGCACGGCACGTACCTGGACGAGGCGGCCGTGGGTGCCATGGCCGAGGCCGGTACCTGGCTGGTGCCGACGCTCTCCGTGTCGCAGAGCGCGCCGGACCAGGTGTCGGCGGAGGCGGCCGAGGCGCACCGGCGCGCGGTGAAGCTGGCCCTCGACGCCGGGGTGCCGATCGCCATGGGCACCGACAACCCGGTCCGCCCGCACGGCGAGGCGCTGCGCGAGATCGAGCACCTGGCCGCCGCCGGCCTCGGCCCCGTCGGCGCGCTGCGCGCCGCCACGATCGACGCCGCGCGGCTGCTGCGGCTCCACGACGACCGCGGCGAGATAGCCGCCGGCAAGCGCGCCGACCTGGTGCTGCTCTCCGGCATCGGCCTCGACCCGGCCACGCTGGAGTCCCGCATCGTCGGCGTCTGGCGGGGCGGCCGCCGGGTCGCGGGGACGGCACAGCCGGCCATGTGATCCCGGCTCAGGACTGGACGAAGACCTCGATGACGCACCGGGCGCGGCCGGCACGTTCGATCCTGGCGTCGCTGGTGATCAGCGGAACCCCGAGCCCTTCGGCCAGGGCCACATAGGTAGCGTCGTACGGCGACATGTTGCCCCACAACTCGCGAACGCGGGGCAGCACCGGCATGTGCTCCATCCTCTTGATCGGCAGGAGGGCGAAGGAATCCCAGGCCGCATCGAGTTGGGCCTCGGTGAGCTTCCCGCCACGGTGGCGTCCGCGCAGCGCCGAGGCGACCTCGACGTCCAGCAGGTACGGCGCGGCCAGGCGCTCCGACTCGGCACGCTTGCGCACTGCTTCCCCCACCGGGCCGGCGTCCGCCACGAGATGCACGACGGCGCCCGCGTCTACCACGATCACGCGCGTTCACGTCCTGACTCGATGTCGGCGAGAACCTCGCGTGTGGACAACCGCGCTGTCACCCGCTCCCTGATGCGAGCGATGACGTCCTCGGTGGTCGGGGTCGCCGCCTCCTGTTCCAGCAGTGTTCGGGCGTACGCCTGGAGAGACTGTCGATTCCGGGCGGCCCTTATTTTGAGCTCGGCGAGCGCGTCGTCGGACAGGTCGCGGACGTAGAGAGTAGCCATGCGACAATTCTAGTCGCAATGATAGCGAAATGCTAGCAACGGCGTGCCTGCACCGCCCTGGTGTACCTGGCACCACCCCCCGACCGACGGGTTAGCCGGCTGGGGCCGGGCCCGCGAAGCCGGGAGTCTTGTACACATGATCGAGACGATGCCGGCGGGCGCCGCCGTGAAGTACCAGGGCACTTCGAGCCGCTTCGGGCGCGAACTGGCCTATCTGCTCGCCGGACTGCCGGTGGGTGTGGCCGCCTTCGTGGTGGCCGTGACCGGGTTCTCCCTCGGGCTCGGCGGCCTGGTGGCCGTCTTCGGGGTGCCGGTGCTCGCCGGCACGCTGGTCGCGGCGCGCGGCTTCGCGCGCGGCGAGCGGGCACGGGTGGCCGCCGTCAGCGGGCGCGCGCTGCCGGAGCCGAGCTACCGGGAGCCGCGCGGCACGGGCCTCGGGCGCATGTGGCGCGCGCTTGGCGACCCGCAGGCGTGGCGCGACTGGACGCACATGGTGGTCGCGCTGCCGGTGCGGCTCATCACCTTCAGCCTCGCGGTCGCCTGGACGGTGGGCGGGCTCGGCGAGCTCTGCTACGGCCTGTGGTCCTGGTCGCTGCCGCGCGACGGCGGCGAGGAGGGCCTGCTCGACCTGGCCTTCGGCATCGACTCCACGGCCGCCGACATCGCGTTCAACACGGGCGTCGGGGTGCTGCTGCTGGCCACCGCCGTCCCGATGGTGCGAGGGCTGGCCGCGCTCCAGGCCGGGATGGCACGGGCCCTGCTGGTCCGTGCCTGAGCGCGGACGTCGATGCCGGAGCCGGCCCGTGCCCGAAGGCACGGGCCGGCCTCGTGCGTCTACCGCGGCGGCCCGCGCGTCCCGACCACGCGCCGGCGCGCCGGGGAGGACGCGCACCCTCGCCGGAAGGCGCGTCGCTCAGGCGAGCCGCGCCGAGGCCCGGCGGTCGGCCCGGGCCCGGCCCGTGGCGTAGAGGGTGATGCCGGCGGTGGTCAGCAGCGCGGTCAGCGCGAAGGCGACCAGGCCCGACCAGTCGGCGGCGTGGTAGATCACCGCGCCCGTGGTGCCGCCCAGGCTCGCGCCCAGGTAGTAGGCCACCTGGTAGAGCGCCGACGCCTGCGCCCTGCCCTCGGTCGCCGCGCGGCTCACCGAGCCGGAGGCCACCGCGTGACCGAAGAAGAAGCCACCGGTGATCAGCACCATGCCGATCAGCACCAGCGCCAGCTCGTCCGAGAGGGTCAGCAGCAGGCCGGCCGAGACCGTGGTGATCGCCGCGTAGAGCGCGCCGCGCCGGCCGAGGCGCTCGATCATCGGCCCGGTCGCGGAGGCCGAGCCCGTGCCGACCAGGTAGATCACGAAGACCGATCCCGCGAGGCCGGCCGAGAGGCCGAACGGCTCCTCGACCAGGCGGAAGCCGATCACCGTGTAGACCGCGCTGAACGCGGACATCAGCAGCATCCCGATCGCGTACAGGCGCAGCAGCAGCGGCCGCGACAGGTGCGCCCGCACCGCGCCGAGCAGCACGCGGGGCCGGAGCGGCGCCGGCTGGAAGTTCCGGCTGCGCGGCAGCAGCACCCGGTAGACGACCGCCGAGACGAGACCCATCACGGCCACCGCGGCGAGCGCGGCGCGCCAGCCGAAACCGTCGGACACCCAGCCGGTCAGCACCCGGCCGACCATGCCGCCCACGCTGTTGCCCGCGATGAACAGACCGACCGCGCCGACCGTGGCCCGCGAGTCCAACTCCTCGGAGAGGTAGGCCACCGCGGAGGCCGGGATGCCGGCGATCGCCGCGCCCTGCAGCGCGCGCAACGCCACCAGGGTGCCCAGGTCGGGCGCGAACGGGATGACCAGCGCCAGCGCCACGGCCACACCGACCGAGACGGTCATCATCCGACGCCGGCCGAACCGCTCGGAGAGCGCGCTCAGCGGCAGCACCGCGACGGCCAGGCCGATGGTGGCGGCCGAGACGGTCCAACTGGACGCGTCGGCGCCGACCGCGAAGGCGGCCGCGATGTCGGGCAGCAGGGCCTGGGTGGAGAACAGCATGGCGAAGGTGGCCAGGCCGATCGCGAACAGCGCGAGGTTGATGCGGATTCGCGAGGGGGGACGCTCGTCGTTCATGGTGATGGTCGGGGACGGCGCGGACGAGGCCCCCGCGGTGGCGGGAGCCTCGACTAGGTCAGTGGGCATGCCACAAAACTAGATCGCCCGATCTGATGCGTCCAATGCACGGATCTGCGAAGATCGATCCACCTGTGCATCAGTGAAGGTGAGGGGTGTGCGTGTCATCGATCGGCAACGAAGAAGACATCACCGTTACACCGGTCACACCCGGCCGCGCCGACATCTCGCCCGAATCCTGGGCCGCGTTGCTCACGCCCCGGCTGGCGCAGTTCGCCGCCGTCGCCCGCCACGAGCACGTCACCCAGGCCGCCCGCGGCCTCGCCGTCCCGCAGTCCACGCTCAGCCGTGCCATGGCCCGGCTCGAGGAGGACCTCGGCGTGGCGCTGCTGGCCCGCCACGGCCGCCGGGTCTCCCTGACGCCGGCGGGCCGGGCGTTCGCCCGTTCCGTCGAGCGCGCGCTCGGCGAGGTGGAGCGGGCCGCCGAGTCGGTGCGCACCGACGCCGATCCGGCGGCCGGCAAGGTGGCCTTCGGCTTCCTCCACACCATGGGCCCTGAGACGGTGCCCGAGCTGATCCGCGAGTTCCGCGAGGACCACCCGCGCGTCAGGTTCGCGCTGGTGCAGAGCTACGGCGAGGACATGATCGAGCGGATGCGGGCCGGCGAGCTCGACCTCTGTCTCACCTCGCCCGTGCCGGAGGCGCCCGACCTGGTCACCAGGCGCCTGGACGAGCAACGGCTGCACCTCGTCGTCCCGGCCGGCCACCGACTCGCCGGGCGGCGCCGGGTGCGGCTGGCCGAGGCGGCCGACGAGCCGTTCGTCACCCTCGAACCCGGATACGGGCTGCGGAGGTTGACCGAGGAGCTGTGCGAGAAGGCCGGCTTCAGGCCGCGCGTCGCGTTCGAGGGCGAGGAGCCGGAGACGCTGCGTGGCCTGGTCGCGGCCGGCCTCGGCGTCGCACTGCTGCCGCCGCCGACCGTGGCCAGGCCGGGCGTCGTCGAACTCTCCGTCACCGCGCCGCGCGCCGCCCGCCAGATCGGCGTCGCCTGGCTCGCCGGCCACCCGGACACCCGCCCGGTCGCCGACTTCAAACGCTTCCTCCTCGGCCGCCGAGGCCGACTGACGTCGGCCCCACCAGCCACCCCGGCCGGGCCTGACGGCCCGGACCGGCCATGAGGGACGCCATGCGGCTCGCCTGCGGCGCTCGGTCGGTCGCCCCGGTCCTGGCGGCAGGCCGCCAGGCCGCCAAGGCCGGCGTCGCGCTACGCGCGTAGGCGTGGGGGCGTATCGTGCCGGCATGACGACGCTCAGCCCGAATCCGAGTGAGGCCCCGCTGGCAAGCGAGACGCAGATCAGGCGCGCGCCCAAGGTGTTGTTGCACGACCATCTCGACGGTGGGCTGCGGCCCGCCACCATCGTCGAGCTCGCCGCCGCGCAGGGGTACGAGCGGTTGCCGGAGACCGACCCTGAGCGGCTGCGGGAGTGGTTCCGGGAGGCCGCCGACTCCGGGTCCCTCGTGCGGTACCTGGAGACCTTCACCCACACCTGCGCGGTGATGCAGAGCCGCGAGGCGCTGGCGCGGGTGGCCGCCGAGTGCGTCGAGGACCTGGCCGCCGACGGCGTCGTCTACGCCGAGGTCAGGTACGCGCCCGAGCAGCACCTGGAGGGCGGCCTCAGCCTGGAGGAGGTGGTCGAGGCCGTCAACGAGGGCTTCCGGGAGGGGGAGCGGCGCGCCGCGGCCGGGGGGCGGCGGATCCGGGTCGGGGCGCTGCTGACCGCGATGCGGCACGCGGCCCGTGCCCTGGAGATCGCCGAACTCGCCAACCGCTACCGCGACCTGGGGGTCGTCGGCTTCGACATCGCCGGCGCCGAGGCCGGCTTCCCGCCCACCCGGCACCTGGACGCGTTCGAGTTCCTGAAGCGGGAGAACAACCACTTCACCATCCACGCCGGCGAGGCGTTCGGGCTGCCGTCCATCTGGCAGGCCCTCCAGTGGTGCGGCGCGGACCGGCTCGGCCACGGGGTGCGGATCATCGACGACATCCAGGTCGCCGAGGACGGTTCGGTGAAGCTCGGGCGGCTCGCCGCCTACGTGCGCGACAAGCGGATCCCGCTCGAACTCTGCCCGACCTCCAACCTCCAGACGGGCGCCGCCGCATCCTACGCCGAGCACCCCATCGGGCTGCTGCGCCGGCTGCGCTTCCGGGCCACCGTCAACACGGACAACCGGCTGATGAGTGCGACCAGCATGACCGGTGAATTCACCCATCTGGTCCGGACATTCCGTTACACGTTGGACGATCTCCAGTGGTTCACGGTCAATGCGATGAAGTCCGCGTTCATTCCTTTCGATGAACGTCTCGCCATGATCAATGACGTCATCAAACCTGGGTATGCGGCCCTGCGTTCCGAATGGCTGTTCTCCCGCCCGGTCGACGTGCCGTCCTGACCTGCGGCGACGCGCAGTCGGGTGTATTTCGGCGGCGCCCGGTACGACATGTGGGGCCGGCCGGGTTACGGGTAGCGGCGCGCATTTCGATTCATTGCGAGGGCGACGTCGCAGTGGCTACCTTCACCTCGCCGCTGGAACCCACCGCAACCCACTCGAGGACGAGAATTCTGATGAAGCAGTCAACCGTGAAGACCCTGGGCGCGGCCGCGCTCGGTGCCGCCATCGCCGCCTCCGCCGCCGGCGCCGCCACCGCCGCGAACCTGGAGGGCCTGCAGTCGACCGCCGGCGACGTGGTGCGCACCCTGCCCGCCGACACCGCGACCGACATCCTCCCGGATGGCGCGGGCAACGTCGTCGAGACCGGCGGCCAGCTGATCGAGGGCGGCTCCGACGTCCTGCCGCTGGCCGGCGACACCCTCTCCCACACGACCGGCGCCGGCAGCGCCCTGGACTCCGTGGACAGCCTGCTCGGCGGGGTGCCGCTCGGCGACCCGAACAGCCTCGACCTCGGGGACGCGCAGGACGTGCTCGGCCCGGTCGGTCAGGTGGTCGGCAGCACCAACCTCCTCTGATCTTCGGCGACTTCGGCGATCCACAGCGAGCGCACGCGGGCCGCACCCCATCGGGGTGCGGCCCGCGCGGCGTGCGGTTCCCGTCAGGCCCGGGAGGAGGCCATGGCCAGCTCGCGTTCGGCGCGCGCCCGGCGGCGGCCGGGGCCGGGCGCCGGCGCCGCCCGCCTGGCGGCCGACGAGGCGGAGGAGGCCGAGGAGGTCGGTGGCGCCGACCGCCGCCGCGCCCGGGCCGCCGCCGGGGCGGCGGGGCCGCGCAGCAGCCGGGAGCGCAGCAGGCCGTAGCCCAGCTGGTGGGCGACGGCGATGCCGAGCGCGTTGAGGATGGCCGTGTCCACGTCGGCGGTCCGGCTCGGCACCAGCGACTGGCAGAACTCGATGGCCAGCGCGATCATCGCGCCGGCGAAGACCGTGCGGCACAGCGAAGCGAGCCGGGGGCCGCCGAGCCGCCGGCCGAGCAGCGGCAGCAGCACGCCGAGCGGCGCCAGGCGCAGCATGCCGGCGCCGAGCGCGGGCAGGGCCACCTCGGGCCCGCGCCGCAGCTCGGCGCGGATGGTGGCGAGCGGCTCGACATTGGCCGGCGACACCCAGAGCACGGCGAGCGGGCGCAGGGACAGGTAGGCCGTCAGCGCCAGGTAGAGGGTGAGGAGGACGAGAGCCGTCATCCGGGCGCGAGGGCTGATGGCGGGCCCGGAGGAGCCCACTGGATGATGCTGCACGCACACCAGGACGCGACCCCGTGCGGCCCGGTTCCGCCGCACCGGTGTGACCTGCGTCAAGGTCCGGACAGGACCTAACCCTCGGTGATCGGCGGCACGAGGCCCGGGGTGCCGGTGCCCCACATGGCGGTGCTGCACCGGTACCGCTTGGGCTGCCCGCCGTGCGGGGAGTCGACGGGGCCGCCGAGCATCACGGTGCTGCCGTCGCCCAGCGAGTCGCTGTGCGCGAAGGTGCACACGATCTGGCCCAGGGCGGCGGCCGGCAGGTCGCTCGGCCGCTTGCTGAGCCGCAACGCCTCGGCCGGGTCGTTGGCCGCCGGGCCCGACACCTCCAGGTCGTCCGGCACCTCGCTGCTGAAGCCGGCCGCGCGCTCCTGCCGGGCAGGGTCGCTCTGCAACTCGTCGAGCAGCGCGGTGGCCACCTCGACCCGGTCGGTGGTGTCGGCCGGGAGCTCGATGGCGCGCTCCACCGCGTTCACCCGGGAGCCGCAGACCAGGTAGACCTCGGTCCGCACCTCCGCGGTGCCCTCCTCGGCCGGTGCGTCGCAGGTGGTGCGGGTGGGCGCGGGACCGGCGTCGACCGGGACGTCCGTCGACCTGATGCCGCAGCCGGCCAGGGCGAGCAGGGCGAGCGCGGCCACGGCCGAGCTGAGGGCGCCGGTTCCCCGGCCACGGTTCGGACGTCTGGCGGTGCCCGTCACCTGGTCTCCTTCCCCTCGCCGCCGGGTGCCGGCGCGGTGGTGGGCGGCTCGGTGGCCGTGCGCTGCCGGGGCACGTCCCCCGCGTCCGTGCCCGTGCCCGTGCCCGTGCCCGTGTCCGGCTCGACCTCGGTCGCACACTCGGCGTCGGCCTCGGTCTCACCGGGCTGGCCGGCGTCGCGCGGCAGCCGCAGCGTGAACACGGCGCCGCCGCCCGGCGCGTTGCGCGCGCTGATCTCGCCGCCGTGCAGGTGGGCGTTCTCCAGCGCGATGGACAGGCCGAGCCCGCTGCCGTCCGAGCGCGGCCGGGAGGCGCTGGCCTTGTAGAAGCGGTCGAAGACGTGCGGCAGTACGTCCTCCGGGATGCCGGGACCCCGGTCGGCGACCTCCAGGACCACCTCGTCCCTGCCGTCCCTGGTGTCCTCGGTGACCGTGACGCGCACCGGCGAGCCGCCGTGCTTGAGGGCGTTGCCGATCAGGTTGGCCAGGATCACGTCGAGCCGGCGCGGGTCGAGCCGGGCGATGACGCCGCGCTCCGCCGCCACCTCGACGGCGTCCAGCCAGGCGCGGGCGTCGATGCAGGCGGTCACCTGGTCCGCGATGTCGACGTCGTCCAGCACCATCTGGGCGGTGCGGGCGTCGAAGCGGGTGACCTCCATCAGGTTCTCCACCAGGTCGTTGAGCCGCCTGGTCTCGCTGACCACCAGCTGCACGGCGGGCGCGATCATGGGGTCGAGGCTGTCGACCTCCTCTTCGAGCACCTCCGTCATGGCGGTGATCGCGGTCATCGGGGTCCGCAGCTCGTGCGACATGTCCGCGACGAAGCGGCGGCTGGCGGCCTCCCGGTTGCTGAGGTCGCGGACCTGCCGTTCCAGGGACTCGGCCGCGCTGTTGAAGGTGCGGGTGAGGTGGGCCAGCTCGTCGGCGCCGCGCACCTCGAGGCGGGTGTCGAGCCGGCCCTCGCCGAGCCGCTGCGCCGCGTCGCTGAGCCGCTGCACCGGGCGCAGCACCATCGTCGCGGCGGCCTGGGCCAGCAGCACCGAGCCGATGACGGCCAGCGCGGTGGCGAAACCGAGCGACCAGGCGAGGGAGTTGAGGTCGTCACGCTCGGGCGCGAGCGAGGTGAGGGTGTAGGCGGTCGGGCCGCCCTCCAGGACCCGGGTGCCGCCGATCAGGTAGGGGTCGCCGTCGAGCGAGACGCGCTGCCAGTAGAGGTGGTAGGGCGCGTCGGGGGTGTCGTCGTCGCGCCGCTCGTGCACGGCCTCGATCAGCGCGGTCGGCACCATGTCGAGCTTGAAGACCGTGGGGTCGGACTCGACCGTGCATATCGGGCCCTCGGACTGGTCGTCGACCAGCACCACCTGGTAGTTCATGGTGTTGTTCGCGACGGCCGCGGCCATGCCGCGCAGGTCGTCGCAGGTGGCGTTCTCCGGCAGGGCGCCGGCGTGGTCGCCGAGCGACTTGCGGAAGTCGTTGAGCGCCGCGTTCTGCGCCCTGGTGAGCACCGCGTCCCGGGTGAGCCAGTAGGCGATGCCGGACACGGAGACGGCCGCCACGAGCGCGACGAGGGCGAAGACCGTGACCAGCCGCAGCCGCAGGCTGGGCAGTTTCCGCATCCGGCGCAGCCAGCCGCTCACCCGCTCCCTCACGAAGGCGCGTCCAGCCGGTAACCCACGCCGCGCACGGTGCGGATCAGCTTGGGCGAGGAGGGGACGTCCTCCACCTTGGCGCGCAGCCGCTGCACGCAGGCGTCGACCAGGCGCGAGTCGCCCAGGTAGTCGTGCTCCCAGACCAGCCGCAGCAACTGCTGCCGGGAGAGCGCCTGCCCGGGGCGGCGGCTGAGCTCCAGCAGCAGCCGCAGCTCGGTCGGGGTGAGCTGGAGGTCCTCGCCGTTCTTGGTGACGGTCATGGCGGCCCGGTCGATGACGATGGAGCCGAAGGTCGCCGAGTCGTTGGCCTCCCGCTCCCCGCGCCGCATCACGGCGCGGATCCTGGCGTCGAGGACGCGGCCCTGGACGGGCTTGACCACGTAGTCGTCGGCGCCCGACTCCAGGCCGACCACGACGTCGATGTCGTCGCTGCGCGCCGTCAGCAGGATGATCGGCAGCTGGTCGGTGCGGCGGATCCGCCGGCACACCTCGAAGCCGTCGATACCCGGCAGGTTCACGTCCAACACGATGAGATCCGGCCGCTGTTCGCGCAGGAGCTTCAGGCCGTCCTCACCCGTCGCGGCGGTCACCACACGGTGTCCCTGACGAGTCAAGCTCATCTCCAGGGCCGTGCGGACCGCCTCGTCGTCCTCGATCAGCAACAGGAAAGCCACCGGCTCATTGTGTCGTATGGACCAGCCGGAGTTCGACTGCCCGCTATGACCGCCTCCTATTACCTGTTCGGCGGCTTGTCCTATGCGCGTCCCTGTGACAGCGCTGTGACAGTTGGGGGACCCCCTGATGAAACTGGCCCGGCATTGTTTTGCCCATCGCAAGAGAGCAGGACGGACAGACGAGGGGGAGCGGAGATGGGCGCAACGCAACGCATCACCGACACGGCGATGAGTGGGACGCGCACTTCCGCCGCTGTGGTTCCCGTCCGCTGTGGGGAGAGGTCCGGTGTCGCGAGCAGGCTGGGGGGCCGTCGCGGGACCGGTTGTCAGCGGCCGGCGCACCTCACCGCGGTGGCCGATGACGACAGGGGGGGACGCGGCAGGGCAGGACGGCGCGAGGGGGCCACGGAGGCGGAGTTCACCGCCTACGTGCGTGAGCGCCGCGCCTCCCTGTACGCGACCGCCTACCACCTGACCGGCGACCGGCACGAGGCCGAGGACCTGTTGCAGAGCGCGCTGCTTTCCACGTACCGCGCCTGGGACCGGATCAGCGACAAAGCGGCCGTCGGGGGATATCTGCGGCGAACCATGACGAACCTGCACATCAGTGCCTGGCGGCGGCGGAAGCTCAACGAGTACCCGACCGAGGAACTGCCCGAGGCGCCCGGGGAGCAGGACACGATGCGCGGCACCGAGCTGCGCACCGTGCTCTGGCAGGCGCTGGCACGACTGCCCGAGCAGCAGCGCACCATGCTGGTGCTCCGCTACTACGAGGGTCGCACCGACCCGGAGATCGCCGACACGTTGAACATCAGCGTCGGCACCGTGAAGAGCAGCATCTGGCGCACCCTGCGCCGGTTGCGTGACGACCAGGCGCTCAGCCGCGGCCAGGACCAGGACGTGTCCTTCGGCGAGCTGGTCGCCTGACCACCCGCCCGGGAGGGGAGCCCGGGCGGGAGGTACGGGGGAATCGGGGGAAAGAGGGGGGAACGGGGGAAACAGCGGGGGAATCGGGGGAGTGACGGGGTCCGGTCGACCGGGGGGTACGGCCGGGCCCCGCTCACGTGTCCGCCGCGTCCGACACCACGGCGCTGCGCGCTTCGGCGAGGGAGGTCCCGAACGGCGTCCCGCGATACGCGCCGTGTGTCCCGAGCGTGGGGCCGTCAGTGGGCCGAGTTCGCGCAGCGTGGCGCTTCGGCGAGGGCGTCGCCAAGCGGCGTCCTGCGACGGCGCTGCGCGCTTCGGCGGGGGGCGTCGCCAAGCGGTGTCCTGCGGTACAGCGCCGTGTGTCCCGAGCGGCGTGCCGTCAGTGGGGCGAACTCGCGCAGCGTGGCTCGGCGAGGGAGGTCCCGAACGGCGTCCCGCGATACGCGCCGTGTGTCCCGAGCGTGGGGCCGTCAGTGGGCCGAGTTCGCGCAGCGTGGCGCTTCG
>NZ_JBHXFJ010000019.1:0-19696 GCF_042722465.1 Streptomyces sp. NPDC127098 | reverse complement strand
TCGGCGAGGGCGTCGCCAAGCGGCGTCCTGCGGTACAGCACCACGCGTCCCGCGCGGCGCGCCGTCAGCAGGCCGAGTTCGCGCAGCGCCGTCAGGTGTTCCGAGACCGTGCCGGGGGCGAGGCCGAGGCGGCGGGCCAGCGTCGTGGTGGACGCCGGCTCGGCCAGCGCCAGCAGCAGCCGTGCCTTGGCGCGCCCCACGACGGCCGCGAGGCGGTGCTCGCCGGCCGGCTCAGCCGCGCGGGCCCTGGGCCACAGACCACCGACGCCGCGCGCCGGGTAGACGAGCGCCGGCTGCCAGGGCGGCGCCACGATCGCCCCGATCCGGGGCCAGGAGAAGGTGCTCGGCACCAGCAGCAGGCCGCGCTCGTCGAGGTCGGCCCGCATCCGGGTCGGTTTCCCGACCACCAGCGCGTCGCCGGCCAGCCGCACCCGCTCGTGGAGGTCGGTGACGGCCGCGGCCAGGCCGCCCCTGGCCAGCTCGCGCGAGCGGAACTCGATGTCGGCGGCCAGCACCTCCCGGATCCGCTCCCAGTGCGGGGCCACCAGACGCGTCCAGGCCAACTCCATCTGGTCCGCGAGCAGGTCGCGCGCGACCACCGGGTCCTTCGGCAGCCCGGCCAGGTCGGCGTCGACCATGGCCAACTCGGCGGCCACCTGCTCCGGCGGCGTCGCGCGGATCGCCGCCAGCTGCGCCTCCGCCGTGGTCTCTGGCCCCTCGGGCGGCGGGCCGAGGAAGTCGGTGACGTACGTCGCCCCGCTCAGCGCCCGGCCCAGCTCGGCGATCGGCAGCTCCCGGGCGACGGCCGCGGCGCGCGCCAACCAGCCCTCGTAGACCGGGTGTCGGCGTACCCCGAGCGCCACCTGGACCGCCGACATCACCTCGTCGAGCGGGGAGACGGCGAAGCGGACCCGCCGCGCGGCGGCCGGCGTCAACACCAGCTCGATCACCCGGACCGCCCCCCTTCACGGTCGGATTCGGGCAGGACCGAATCATTATCGCGCCGCCCGCCGGCCGGCGGACCGTACGCGCATGACCACCACCGCACCCCCCATGAGCGCTCTGCTGCGCAACCGCGCCTACTGGCACTGGTCCGCCGGCGCGCAGTGCGGCCGGCTGCCGCAGGCCATGGCGCCGCTCGCGTTCACCACCCTCACCCTGGCCACCACCGGCTCCTACCGGCTCGGCGCCGTGATGATGTCCGTGTTCGTGGTGGCGCAGACCCTGGGCGCGGTTCCCGCCGGGCGGCTGCTCGACCGGGTCGGGGCCGGCCGCGGCGTGGTCGTGCTGGCCGGTGGCGCCGCGCTCGGCCTGGCCTGCCTGGCCGGCGCCGCGGCCGCCGGCGCCCCGCCCGCGGCCCTGCTGGCGCTGGTCGTGCCGCCCGGTGTCCTCGCCGGTGGCCTGTCCGGCGGCCTGCGCTCCCTCCTCGCCTGCACCGTCGACGACGCCACCCTGCCCAGGGCCGTCGCCGTCGACGAGATGATGGTGGACACGACGCTGATCGCGGCGTCGCTGCTGGTCGCCGGCCTGGCCGCGCTCGACGGACGCGCCCCGGTGCTCGCGATGGCCGTCGCCTCCGCCTGCTGCGCCGCGCTGCTTGCCGCCCTGCCGCGCCGTGCCCCGGCGGCCGTGGCCGCCCCCGGGGTCGGGGCGGCCGCGGGTGAGCCGCTGCCGCTGCGGGCCGCCGCCCGCTGGTACGCCAGCCAGTTCGCCATCGGCCACGTGCTGTCCGCCGTCGAGGTGGCGCCGCTCGGCTACGCGCAGCGCGTGGGCGCCGGCGCCACCGGCGCCGCCGTGCTGCTCACGGTGCTGTCCGCGACGAGCGTCGTGGGCGGCGCGCTGTTCGCCTGGCGCGGTCGCCCGACCACCGCCACGGCCGCCGCGTTCCTGGCCTGCTTCGCCGCGGGCTCGCTGCTGCTGGTCCGCCCGCTCGGCTGGGCCGCCCTGCTGCTGGCGGTCACGGCGATCGGCGCCGTCACGGGCCCGCTGATCACGGTGGCCTCGGTCCGGCTCCAGGAACTGCTGCCGCCGGGCCGCCGCGCCGAGGGGTTCGCCATCGGTTTCGTGGTGCAGGGCACCGCCTTCGGCCTGGGCTCGCTCGCGGTCGGCCTGCTGCCGCTGCGCTGCGCTCCGCTGCTGGCCACCGTCACCGCCGTGGCCGTCGGTGGTTGGCACCTCCTGGCCGGCCGGTCCGGCGGGGGTCGCTGACGCCGGAGGCGATTCGCCGCGGCCGGCTCACGCCGGAGGCGGTTCCGCCCGGAGGCCGGCGTCCCTGGCGAGCAGCGCCGCCTGCACCCGGTTGCTGACGCCGAGGCCGATCAGGATCCGGCTCACGTGGGCCTTGACCGTGCTCTCCCGCATCCCGAGGCGGGACGCGATGTCCGCGTTGGTCGCGCCGTCCGCCAGCAGCGAGAGGACCTCGCGTTCGCGCGGCGTCAGCCGTTCGATCCGCGCCTGGGCCGCCGTCGCCTGCGGCCGCGCCGTGTGGTGGTAGCGGTCGATCAGCCGCCGCGCCGCCGCCGGGTGCAGCATCGCGGAGCCGGCCGCCACCAGGTGCACGGCCCGCAGGATGTCCGCCGGGTCGCTGTCCTTCAGCAGGAAGCCGTCGGCGCCGGCGGCCAGCGCGTTGTACACGTACTCGTCCAGGTCGAACGTCGTCAGCGTGATGACGCGTGGCGGGTGCGGGAGCGCGCGCAGCCGGGCCGTCGCCGTGATGCCGTCCATGCGCGGCATGCGCACGTCCACCAGCGCCACGTCGACGCGGTGCGCCGTGGCCTGCTCCACGGCCTGGAGCCCGTCCGCCGCCTGCGCCACCAGCGTCACGCCCGGGTCGGCCTCCAGCAGGTCGGCCAGGCCGAGGCGGACGAGGGCGTCGTCGTCGACGATCATGGTGCGGATCACGGGCGCCCACCGTTCGACCCGTGGCCGGTCTCGGTGGCCCGCGCCGGGGCCAACCGGCAGCGGAGCGACGGGTGTTCCTCGGCCGTCGCCGGCGGCTGCACCGGGATGTCGGCCGCGACCCGCCAGGCGCCGCCGCCCACCGGGCCCGCGTCCAGCGCGCCGCCCAGCGCCCGCACCCGCTCCCGCAGACCCACCAGGCCGTACCCCGACGGCACGGCCGCCGCGGCGGCGCCGCCGGCCGGGGCCGCGTTGGTGACCTCGGCGCGGGTGGCCGCCGCGCCGTACCGCACCAGCACCCGGACCGCGGCGCGCGGCGCGTGCTTCCTGGCGTTGGTCACCGCCTCCTGCACCAGCCGGTAGACGGCGAGCCGGTGCGCGGCCGGCGCCTCGTCGGCCCGCCCGTCGATGCGCGCCTCGATCTCCTGTCCGGCCTCGCGGGCCTCGCTGATCAGCTCGTCCACCTCGCGCAGCGGCGGCGCCAGCGACCGGTCGCGCTCCTCGTCCCTGGTGCGCAGCGCGCCCAGCACGTCCCGCAGGTCGGCGAGCGCGTCGGTCGACGCGGTGCGCAGCAGCCTGACCCGGTCGGCCACCGGCCCCGGCAGCTGCTCGGCGCGGGTGGCCAGCACCCCGCTGTGCAGGGCGATCAGGCTCAGCCGGTGCGCCAGCACGTCGTGCATCTCGGCGGCGATCGCCGTCCGCTCGGATATCCGAGCCGCGCTCTCCCGCAACTCGCGCTCCCTGTGCAGGTGTTCAACCTGGCCCGCCAGGGCGTCCGCGAGCCGCCGGCTGCTGCCGGCCCAGAGGCCGAGCGCCAGCGCCACGACGAACAGCGCGCACGGACCGTAGGTGCGCGGCGTCCACAGGCTGAGCGAGGGCTGCACCAGCGCGTTGAGGCCGAGCGCCACGCCGCCCGCGGAGAGCGCGAGCCGGATCCGGCCGTGCGAGGTCAGGTGGAACGTGACGAGCAGCAGCGGCAGCATCGTGCCCCAGCCGCCGGCCGCGACCACCGCCACCGCGGCGACCGGCAGCGGCCAGCGGTGCCGCAGCGGCAGCGCGACGGAGGCGGCGAACGACACGGTCATCGACGGGATCGCCGCCCGGCCGCCGCCGGCCGCCACGCTGGCGTCCGACACCGAAACCGTGGCGACGACGGCCACCACCATGGCCTCGACCCACCAGGGCCACTCCGTCGCTCGCCTCATCACCACCCGGCCGATGGTAAGCGCACCCGCACGGCCTCCACCCCCTACTTTCGTAGGGGGCCGGGGTCGCACTTCGACCGATCCGCACGCCGGGCGCGCTTCCTAACGTGTCCCCATGGCGACCACCCCCACCAGCCCGTCCGCCCCGTCGGGCACCGGCGGCACCACCCTGTTCCTCGCCGAGGCCCTGCGCGGCTTCCGCACCACGGGGGCGATAGCGCCCAGCGGCCGGCGGCTGGCCGCCGCCCTGGCCGCCCCGCTGCGCGAGCGCGGCGCGGGCGCCTGGAACGTGCTGGAGGTCGGCGGCGGCACGGGCGCCGTCACCCGCGAGCTGATGCCGCTGCTCGGCGCCGGCAGTAGGCTGGACGTGGTGGAGGCGAACGCCCGATTCGCCGCGCGGCTGCGGGAGTTGACGGCACACGAGGCCGAGCGGGTCCAGGTGCACCACACGTTCGTCGAGGACCTGGACACCGGCCGCAGCTACGACGTGATCGTCTCGGGCCTGCCGTTCACCAACTTCGAGCCCGAGCAGGTGGACGCCATCATGAGCCGTTACCTCGAACTGCTGCACCCCGGCGGTGCCCTGACCTACTTCGCCTACACCGGCACCCGCGCGCTGCGCTCCGCCGTCTCCTCCCGGGCCGAGACCGCCAGGCACCGGGCCGTCGAGAAGGTGCTCGCCGGCTACCAGTCCCGGTACGACGCCGGATACACCAGCGTCTGGGCCAACCTGCCGCCGGCCCGGGTGTGGCGCCTGGTCGCACCCGCGGAGTCCTGAGTGGAGGTCCTGACCGACCTCCTCGGGGACGTGCCGCCGGTGCCGGCCTACCTGCTGCTGGCCGCCATCGTCTTCGCCGAGTCGGTCCTGCTGATCGGCGCGTTCGTCCCGACCCTCACCACCATGCTGACCGCCGGCGCGCTCTCCCGCGCCGACACCCTCAACCTGGCCCTCGTCATCCTGGTCGCGGTCGCCGCGGTGGTCTGCGGCGACGCGCTCGGCCACCGCACGGGGCGCACGCTCGGCGCCCGCCTCTACACCGGCCGCCTCGGCCGCCGCGTCCCCGAGGCGGCCTGGCGCCGCGCCCGCGGCCTGACCGAACGCCGGGGCGGCCAGGCCGTGTTCATCTGCCGCTTCCTGCCGGTGGCCCGTACCGTCGCCCCCTACCTGGCGGGCGCCGGCGGCCTGCCGTACCGGCGGATGGCCCCGCACAGTGCGCTGGCCGCCGTCCTCTGGGCCACGGCCGAGGCGGGCGCCGGCTACCTGGCCGCCGACTCCCTCGACCGCGTCGTCTCCTGGGGCACCCGCGGCGTCCTCCTCCTCACCTCGCTGGTCGCCGTCCTCGCGGCGATCGTCGGCGTGCGCCGCTGGCGCCGCTGCACGCCCCGGCGCCCTGCCGTCCCCTGACCGGCTCCGACCGGCCCTGCCCCGCCGCCCGGCCCGCGTTCGCGTAGGGTCGGCGGATGGCCAGGTACTACGACGTGCACCCGAAGAACCCCCAGCAGCGCACCATCAGCGGCGTGGTCGAGAGCATCCGCTCGGGGGCGCTGGTCGCCTACCCGACGGACTCCTGCTACGCCCTGGGCTGCCAGCTGGGCAACCGGGACGGCATCGGCAGGATCCGGGCGATCCGCGACCTCGACGAGCGGCACCACTTCACCCTCGTCTGCCGTGACTTCGCGCAGCTCGGCCAGCTCGTCCAGATCGACAAGGACGTGTTCCGGGCGATCAAGGCGGCGACGCCGGGCGGCTACACGTTCATCCTCCCGGCGACCAAGGAGGTGCCGCGCCAGCTGCTGCACCCGAAGAAGAAGACGGTCGGCGTGCGCATCCCCGACCACGTCGTCACCCAGGCCCTGCTCGCCGAGCTCGGCGAGCCGCTGCTCTCCAGCACCCTGCTGCTGCCGGGCGAGGAGGAGCCGCTGACCCAGGGCTGGGAGATCAAGGAGCGGCTCGACCACGTGGTCGACGCCGTCCTCGACTCCGGCGACTGCGGCACCGAGCCGACCACGGTCGTCGACTTCTCCGGGGACGAGCCGGAGATCGTGCGGCGCGGCACGGGCGACCCCGAGCGCTTCGAGTAGGGCTCAGTCGCGCGGTTGCTCAGTCGCTCAGTCGCTCAGCCGAAGACGCCGGGGCCGCGCAGCGTCGCCTCCGCGCCGCTGTCCGCGAAGATGACCTGGCCGGTGACGTGGCGGTTCTCCGCGCTGGTCAGCCAGGCCAGGAGGCCGGCGACGGCGGCCGGCTCGGCCGCGCCGTTGAGCGGCGACGGGACCTGCTGGAACAGGGCGTCGCGGCGCTCGGGGGTGGCCAGCAGCTCGGCGGTCATGGGCGTGCGGATGACGCCGGGCGCGACGGCGTTGAGCGGGATGCCGGCGCCGGCCCACTCCGGGGTCACGGACCGCTCCCGTACCCACTCGGCCAGGGCGCGCTTGCTGGTCGGGTAGACCCGCGCCCCCTGGCCCCGGTCGGCGAGCGCGTCGGCCGCCGCGACGGCCCCCGGCTCGTCCTCAGCGCGGAGCGCCGCCAGCAGCGGCTCGTCGGCGGGCATCAGCGTGGCGAAGGAGGCCACCGCGACCGCCGCGGGCGCGGACGACCCGGCCAGCAGCGGGCGCAGCTCGCGCAGGGTGGCGACGGCGCCGAAGTAGTTGACCCGGGCGGTCAGGGAACCGGGCAGGTTGACGCCGGCGACGGCATGCACCGCGTCCAGCCCGTCCGGGGCCAGCGCCGCGACGTCGGCGCGCAGGCCGGCGCGGTGCTCCGGGTCCGACAGGTCGCGGACGAGGTCGGCGTCGTGGATGTCGACGCCGATGACGCGGTCGCCCCGGGACTCCAGGAGCTCGCGGGTCGCCCGCCCGATCCCGGACGCGCTTCCGGTGACGAGGTGCGTTCTGCCGGCCACGTGATCACTCCCTCGGGTCGTCGTCGTCCGTCTGCCAGGTTATGCCCAACCGGCGTGATCCGACCGGTGGTTGATCGCCGGTCGGCGTGGTCGACTGGGTTCGTGGGAGCTGTCTGGACGAGCGTCGTGGCCGTGGCCGGCACGCTGTTGGGGTCCGTGGTCACGCACACCTTCCAGCGCCTCGCGGCGCGACGCGGTGAGCTGTTCGCGCGGGCGGAGGCGCTGCGGCAGGAACGCATCGCCACCTACAGCGGGTTCGCCGCCGCGGTGGAGGACTACCGGCACGGCCAGGCCGACCGCTGGTACCGCAGGGCGGAGGACCCTGACGGGGCGGCGTACGTCGCGGCGCGGGACGAGGCGCACCGGCTGCGGACCATGTGCCGGCAGGCGCTGTACCGGGTCCGGCTGCTGACCGACGACCAGGAGGTCGTCCGCGCGGCGGAGCTCGCCTACCACCGCACCCGGGAGGTGTCGTACGCGGGCGAGCAGGCGGAGCGTGACGCGCGGGACGCCGCGGCCCGGGAGGCGATCGAGGCGTTCGTGGCCAGGGCCGCGCCGCTGGTGCGCTGAGGCTGGTCGGTCGTTCATGGTCGGTTGCGGGCCAGTGCGCGGTAGTGGGCGGCGATTCCCGTCGTCCCTGGCGCGATGTCGGAACGGAGGACCAGGTCGTCGTCGTAGTCGCCTCCCCTCTCGTGGCGGAAGGGGAGCGGTCGGTCCGAGTCCAGGCCCAGCACGCGTTCGCGGAGTGCGTCGGCGCACGCCGTGAAGTCGGTCTCGGTGAACCGGTCGGCTCCGTAGACGACGAAGGGCGGTAGCGCGGCCATGCCGGTGTACCAGAACGTGCCGTGGTGCAGCGGGAAGAGGATGTCGTTCACGTGGCCGTGGATGCCGCGCGGGCCGAAACTCGTCCGGCGGGCGCCGACCGAGGTGATGACCATGGCGCGCTTCCCGGCGAGTCCGCCGTCGCCGTAGCGTCGGGTCCTGCCGTGCTCGTCCTCGACACCGAACGCGAAACCCTGGACGAGGACCCGGTCGAGCCAGCCCTTCAGGATGGCGGGCGGGCCGAACCACCACAGGGGGAAGTGGAAGACCAGGGTGTCCGCCCAGGCGATCTTCTCGTGCTCGGCACGGATGTCCGCGCTGAGCCCACCCATCCGGTAGGCCCTTTCCTGGGCGTCTCCGATCGCCGACGGCCCGGCGTCCACCGCCGGGAAGTCCGCCTGGTCGACCGTCGCCTTCCAGCTCATGGCGTAGAGATCCGACTCCACGACCTCGTGGTGGTGTTCCCGCAGTGCGCGGATTCCCTCCCTCCGCAGCGAACCGTTCAGCGACGCCGGTTTCGGATGGGCGAGTATCCAGAGCAGCTTCATGGCTTCGATCCTCCGCTGGTGGGGCGCCCCGGAACGAGTGGCCTGATCGCCACGATATGGAAGGATCTGGCCATGAGTGCCTTCACGCAACGGGTCGGCGACGAGGATCGCCACCGGGTCGCGGTGCTGGTCCGCCCCGGTGTCATGCCGATGGAGCTCGGTCTGGTGCACCAGCTCTTCGGCTACGCCCGGTCCGCCACGGGCGAGCCGTTGTACGAGCTGGTGACCTGCGCGCCGGCGCCCGGGCCCGTCCGGACGGACGCCGATTTCCCGATCCACGTGGCGCACGGTCCGGACGCGCTGGCCGAAGCCGACACCGTGGTCGTTCCGGCCACGCACGCGCCCGACGAGACGAACGGACGGCTGGCGGAACCGGTCGCCGAGGCACTGTCGCGCATCCGTCCCGGCGCCCGTGTCGCGTCCGTCTGCACGGGCGCGTTCGTCCTGGCGGCCGCCGGTCTGCTGGACGGCCGCCGGGCGACGACCCACTGGAAGTCCGTGCCCGAGTTCCGGGTCCACTTCCCCGACGTCGACCTGGATCCCGACGTGCTCTACGTGGACGAGGGCGACGTACTGACGTCGGCGGGAGAGGCAGCAGGCATCGATCTCTGCCTCCACATGATCCGGCGCGACCACGGCACGGCGGTCGCCAACGCGGTGGCCCGCACCACGGTCGTCCCCCCGTACCGGGACGGCGGGCAGGCACAGTTCATCCCACGGCCCATCCCGCCCGAGCGGCGTTCCTCCACCGCACGGGCACGCGCCTGGGCCCTGCGCCATCTGGGCCGCCCGCTCACGCTGCGCGAGCTGGCAAGCCAGGAGTCCATGAGCGTACGGACGTTCAGCCGACGGTTCCGCGAGGAGACCGGGCAGACGCCCGTGCAGTGGCTGACCCGGCAGCGGATCGAGCACGCGCGGCAGTTGTTGGAGGAGACGGAGCTGAGCGTCGACCGGATCGCGGCCGACACCGGGTTCGGCACGGCCGCCTCACTGCGGCAGCACATGCGTGCCCTCATCGGCGTCTCGCCGCGCGCCTACCGCCGCACGTTCCGAGGGTAGGACGCCGGGCGTCCGCTTTCTGGCGGCTGTCGGGCTCAGCCGTTGGACCAGGTGCGGGTGGAGAGGACCAGCAGGTAGCCGTCGGGGTCCTGGACGGTGACGCCCCAGGTGTCCCAGTACGGGTTGTGCGCGGGGACGCGGCGGCCGCCGTGTTCTTCGAGGCGGGCGACGAGTGAGTCCGGCACCGGCTCGCCGAGGTAGATCACCAGCAGGTCCTCGGGGGTGGGGCGCGGCTCCACGGGCGCGGCCGGGTCGTGGACCAGCTCCAGGTGCCAGGTGGCGTCGCGCCAGCCGAGCATCAGCAGGGAGTGCTCGCCCGGAGTGGTGCCGTCCGTGGTGTGTCGGTAGAGGACGTCGAGGCCGAGCCCGCCGACCCAGAACCGCTCGGCGGCGGCGAGGGCACGGGACGGGCGGGCGACGCGCACGGGGGCGGCGGCGTTCAGCGGCATGGCGGGGCGACCTCTCGACGGGGCGGGCGTCCAGAGCCTAGGAGGCGCCACCCCCCGTCGGCATCGGGCGCCGGGCGTAGGTCCTACGATCGGCGGATCACGGTCGAAAGGGTGAGGGCTCGTGGAACGCCTGGGTGAGATCGGTGAGCGGCTGGCCGGGGTCGAGGGGGTGGTGGCCGTCGCGCTCGGCGGCAGCCGGGCCCGGGGGGCGCACCGGCCGGACTCGGACTACGACCTGGGGCTCTACTACCGGTCGCCGTTGGACACCGCCGCGCTGCGGGCGCTCGCGGCCGAACTGACCGGCGGTCCGGTGGAGGTGACGGAGCCCGGCGGCTGGGGGCCGTGGGTGGACGGCGGGGCGTGGCTGACCGTGGACGGGCACCGGGTCGACTGGATCTACCGGGACCTGGACCGGGTGCGGCGGGTGTGGGACGAGTGCCGGGCCGGGCGGTTCGAGGTGGGCGCGCAGGCCGGCCACCCACTCGGCGTGTACTCGCACGCCTACGCGGGCGAGGTGGCGTCGGCGCGGGTGCTGGCCGACCCGACGGGCGAACTCACCGCGCTCCGTGCGGAGATGGCGGAGTACCCGGCGGCGCTGCGCGACGCGCTGATCGGGAACGCCCGGTGGGAGGTGCCGTTCATCCTCGCCCAGGCCCGTAAGGGCGCGGCACGCGGCGACGGCTTCTACGTCGCGGGCTGCCTCTTCCGGGCGGTGGGGCTGCTGACGCACGCCCTGCACGCGCACGCCGGGCAGTGGCTGCTCAACGAGAAGGGCGCGGTCGACGCGGCGGCCGCGCTGCCGGCCGCGCCACCGGACTTCGCGGCCCGCGCCCACGCGCTGTTCACCGGCGCCGCGACGCTGGACGACGGTGAACGGCTGGCCGCGGAGGTGGCGGAGCGGATCGGCTAGACCGCGGCCCACCCCCACAGGGCCAGTCCGGCCACGGCACGGCGGAGGAGGCGCTGGAGATCGTGCGGGCCCGTGTCGGGCGGCTGACCGGCGCGGCGGTCAGTAGACGATCGACACGACGCGGCAGGCGGCCTCGGCGAGGCGGCGGTCGCCGGACACGCGGGCGCGGGACAGGGCCGTGGCCGGCTCGATGATCCGGACGCAGAGCCGCCAGGCCGTCTCCGCGTCCAGCAGGACGGTCGCGGCCGGGTCCTGGGACGGCGGCTCGGCGAGCGACCAGCCCTCCCGCCGCCGGGTCGCGGTCCACGTCGAGCCGGCCGGCCCGGTGACGGACAGCCGCAGCTGGGTGCCGGGCGGCGCCTGCACGGCGCGCAGGGTGTGCGGGAGGGCGCGCAGGAAGGTGTCGAGGACCACCGAGAGCGGCCGGACCGCCGGGTCCGTGGGGAGGCCGACGGCGTGCCGGATCTGCTGGCGGTGGGCCCAGTACTCGGTGAACTCGCGGGCCGTGTCCAGCCAGCCGGGCGCCGGGTCGACGCCCGCCCAGGAGACGCCCAGGGCCGGGGCGAACGGGTCCCTGGTCTCGAAGAGACGGGCCACCTCGGGTCCCGCCCGGTCCAGGGCGGCGACCAGCGCCGCGGTCCTGGTCCGCCGATGGGCCTCGACCCACTCCTGGTTGACCCGGTGGATGAACGGCTCAAGCGACTCGCCGGGCCGCGGCGCCAGGCCGGTGCGACGCCCGGGGAGCCGGCCGAGACAGTCGCCCAGGACGTGTGCGGCCAGGTCGTGAACGGTCCAGCCGGGCACGGCCTCCCGGGTCCAGTCCGCCGGCCCCAGCTCACGCAGCGTCGACATCAACGCGGCGTGCTCGGGACGGAACAGCGGACGCGCGTCGATCGGCGAGCCGAGCCAGGCATGCTCCATGGACCGAGCGTGCCAGCATGTCCCGGCGCCGGCCAGCGATTTGACCGGCGCCGGCGCTACCAGCTCGCCCGCGAAGCGAGGCCGCGCCGCACGGCGGCCACCGTGTCGCCCGGCTCGGTGTTGAAGCAGATGGCGGCCCCCGGGGCGAGCCGGTGCACCAGGTTGATCACCCGCTCGAAGAGCGGCAGGTGCTCGGGCACCACCCGCACCCCTGCGCCGATCACCACGCAGTCGAACTCGCCCCCCGTGAGGGCCCGGGTCAGCACCTGGTCCGCCGTCTCGCCGAGGTCGATCACGCAGCGGGTCACCTCGTGGCCCTCGCGGGCCAGCTCGGCCCGGACCGCCGCGCCGGTGGTGCGCACCAGCGCGGCGTCCAGCCGCGGGATCGCCGTGAAGTCGACCAGGTCGGGGTCGACGCCGATGGTCAGCACGTGCATGGCACCCGACGCTACGGGTTCAACCTCGCTTGAGGTCAACTCCCGGCCGTCAGACGCCGATCGGATGCCAGACGGTCTTGGTCTCCAGGAACGCCGTCAGCCGGCCCGTGCCCGGGTCGGCCGTGAAGTCCTCGGCGGCGCGCGGGCGGTGCACCCGCTTCAGGGTCTCGGCCGCCGCCGCCTCCAGGTCCGCGGCGAGGTCGGGCGAGGCGCCGGTGAGGTCCAGGGCGTTGACGTCCTGGTGGGCGGCGAGCGGCGGGCCGAGCTCGGCGGGACGGCCGGTGAGGACGTTGACCGTGCCGGCCGGCAGGTCGGAGGTGGCCAGCACCTCGGCCAGCGTCAACGCCGGCAGCGGCGCCGCCGGATCGGCGACCACCACGGCCGTGTTGCCCGTCGCGATCACCGGGGCGAGCGCCGAGACGAGGCCGAGCAGCGGCGAGCCGACCGGGGCCACCACGGCGACCACGCCCGTCGGCTCGGGCGACGACAGGTTGAGGTAGGGACCGGCCACCGGGTTGGTGGCGCCGGCGACCTGCGCGATCTTGTCGGTCCAGCCCGCGTACCAGACCCAGCGGTCGATCGCCGCGTCGACGGCCGCCCTGGCCTGGGCCTTGGAAAGGCCCTGCGCGTCGGTGAGCTGGAGACGGAACTGGTCGTGCCGGCCCTGGAGCATCTCCGCGATCCGGTACAGGACCTGGCCCCGGTTGTACGCGGTGGCGCCGGACCACTTCGCGAACGCCTTGCGCGCGGCGACCACGGCGTCGCGGGCGTCCTTCCGGGAGGCGAGCGGGGCGTTGGCCAGCCAGCGGCCGTCGGGGCTGGTCACGTCGTAGACCCGTCCGCTTTCCGAGCGGGGGAACGCGCCCCCGATGAACAGTTTGTAGGTCTTGAGGACGCTGAGACGGGGAGAGGGGGTGTCAGACATCGAGGTAGGGCTCCAGTCCGTGTCGGCCTCCCTCGCGGCCGTAGCCGGATTCCTGGTAGCCGCCGAAGGGTGAGGTGGGGTCGAAGCGGTTGAAGGTGTTGGACCAGACGACGCCGGCGCGCAGCCGCTGGGCCATCCACAGGATGCGGGAGCCCTTTTCGGTCCAGACGCCGGCGGAGAGGCCGTAGGGCGTGTTGTTGGCCTTGGCGACGGCCTCGTCGGGGGTGCGGAAGGTCAGCACCGACAGCACGGGGCCGAAGATCTCCTCGCGCGCGATGCGGTGCGCCTGGGTGACGCCGGTGAACAGCGTCGGCGGGAACCAGTAGCCCGTCGACGGCAGTTCGCAGGGCGCGGTCCAGCGGCTGGCGCCCTCCGCGTCCCCGGCGTCGGCCAACTCCCGGATGCGGGCCAGCTGCTCCGGGGAGTTGATGGCGCCGATGTCGGTGTTCTTGTCCAGCGGGTCGCCGAGCCGCAGCGTGCCGACGCGCCGCTTGAGCCGGGCCAGCAGTTCCTCGGCCACCGACTCCTGCACCAGCAGCCGGGAGCCCGCGCAGCACACGTGGCCCTGGTTGAAGAAGATGCCGTTGACCACGCCCTCCACGGCCTGGTCGAGCGGGGCGTCGTCGAAGACGATGTTGGCGGCCTTGCCGCCGAGTTCGAGGCTGAGCCGGCGGCCCGTGCCGGCCAGCGAGCGGGCGATGGCGCGGCCCACCGAGGTCGATCCGGTGAAGGCGACCTTGTCGACGCCCGGGTGCGCGGCGAGCGCCGCGCCCGTCGTGCCGTCGCCGGTGACGATGTTGACGACGCCCTTGGGCAGCCCGGCCTGTTGGCAGATGGCGGCGAAGCGCAGCGCGGTGAGTGGCGTCGTCTCGGCCGGCTTCAGCACCACCGTGTTGCCGGTGGCCAGCGCGGGTGCGATCTTCCACGCCAGCATCAGCAGCGGGAAGTTCCACGGGATGATCTGCCCCGCCACGCCCAGCGGCCGCGGGTTCGGGCCGCTCGTGCCGTTTTGCGGGCTCCGCCCGAGGGCCGCGTAGGCCAACTTGTCGGCCCAGCCGGCGTAGTAGAAGAAGTGCGCGGCGACCAGCGGCAGATCGGTGTCGCGGGTCTCGCGGATCGGCTTGCCGTTGTCCAACGTCTCCAGCACCGCCAGCTCGCGGGCCCGCTCCTGCACCAACCTGGCGATCCGGAACAGGTACTTGGCGCGCTCGGCGCCCGGCAGCGCCGACCAGGCGGGGAACGCGGCGCGGGCCGCGGCCACCGCCGCGTCCACGTCGGCCTCGCCGCCGAGCGCCACCTCGGACAGCACCTCCTCGGTGGCGGGTGAGACCGTCTTGAACGTACGGCCGTCCGCCGCCTCGCGGAACCCGCCGTCCACGAACAGGCCGTAGGACGGGGCGATCTCGGCCGTCGCCCGGGACTCGGGCGCGGGTGCGTACTCGAATTTCATGTGCGGCCTCGTCCTAGTCCACGGTCACGTAGTCGGGCCCGGAGTACGCCCCGGTGCGCAGTTTCTGACGCTGCATCAGCAGGTCGTTGAGCAGGCTGGAGGCGCCGAAGCGGAACCAGGCCGGGGCCAGCCAGTCGTCGCCCGCCGTCTCGTTGACCAGCACCAGGTAGCGCAGCGCGTCCTTCGCGGTGCGGATGCCGCCGGCCGGCTTCACGCCCACCTGGCGGCCGGTCGCCTCCCGGAAGTCGCGCACCGCCTCCAGCATCAGCAGGGTGTTGGCCGGGGTGGCGTTGACCCCCACCTTGCCGGTCGAGGTCTTGATGAAGTGGGCCCCGGCCAGCATCGCCAGCCACGAGGCGCGGCGGATGTTGTCGTACGTGGCGAGCTCGCCGTTCTCCAGGATCACCTTGAGGTGGGCCGCGCCGCAGGCCTCGCGCACCGCCCTGATCTCCTCGAAGACCTCCAGGTAGCGGCCGGAGAGGAAGGCGCCCCGGTCGATCACCATGTCGATCTCGGTGGCACCGGCCGCGACCGCCTCCGCCGTGTCGGCCAGCTTCACCGAGCGGGCCGCCCGCCCGGCGGGGAAGGCCGTGGCCACCGAGGCGACCTGGACGCCGGTGCCGCGCAGCGCCTCGACGGCGACCCCGGCCAGGTCGGAGTAGACGCAGATCGCGGCGACGGACGGCACGGTGCGGTCGGTCGGGTCGGGGCTGACGCCCTTGGCGCACAGCGACCGCACCTTCCCCGGGGTGTCCGCGCCCTCCAGGGTGGTCAGGTCGATCATGGAGATGGCGAGGTCGATGGCGAAGGCCTTGGCCGTGGTCTTGATCGAGCGGGTGGCCAGGGCCGCCGCGCGGCCCTCGAGGCCGACCGCGTCGACGCCCGGCAGGCCGTGCAGGAAGCGGCGCAGCGCGGCGTCCGTGGCGGTCACGTCCGCCACGTCGGCCGGGGCCAGCGCAGGTGCTGGAGATGGCATGCTCACCAGATCAGCATATCTACGCGCGTAGTGACCTGTCACTGGGGTGGCCCACGCCCGGTCCGGCAGAATCGGATGCATGAGTGAGTCCCAGACCTACGCCGACCGCGTCTACCGGTCGCCCGCCGCCATGGCGGCAGGGGCGCTGCTGCTCGGCCTGGCCGGCTGGCTGGGCGGCGACGCCATCCTGCGCGGCGACGGCCGCACCCCGCTGACGGCCGCGGCCACGCTGCTGTTCTTCGCCCCGCTGGTGATCGCCTTCACCTTCCGGCCCGCCGTCTTCGCCTCCGACGAGCGGCTGCGGGTGCGCAACCCCTTCCGCACCATCACCACCCCCTGGGCCGCCGTCGAGAAGGTCGAGGCCAGGTACTCCACGGAGTTCGTGGCCGCCGGCGCCCGCTACCAGATGTGGGCCATCCCCGTCTCGCTGCGGGCCCGCTCCAAGGCCACCCGACACAACGAGGACGTGGCCGCCGGCCGCGCCCCGCGCAGCGGCCCCTTCGGCCTCGGCAGTCTCGGCAACAACTCGGCCGCCGCCGGCCCCGCCGACCACCTCCCGCGCACCGCCCCCAGCGACGCGGCGGTCGCCGAACTCCGCGAACTCGCCGAACGCCACGCCGACCGCGAAGCGCCGGAAGGCGCCGTCGCGGTCCGCTGGAGCTACGAGATCCTGGCCCCCCTCGCCATCGGCGCGATCACCCTGCTGGTCCTCTGGCTCCTCTGACGGGTCGCCGCGCTCGCGCTGCGCTGGCTTCGGCAGTGGGCCTGGGCCGCGGCTGCGCCGCGCTGGCCCGGGCCGGTGCGGCGCGGGCCAGCGGCCCGCGGCCCCCGGTGGTCGGTGCGGGCCTTCGACAGGGCCCGGGCGGCCCGTGGCCGGGGCACGCCCGTGCGCCGTGGGCGCTGTGCCGGCGCCCGGCGTCCAACGGCACGGTCCCGCCCCTGTCGGACGCCGCCACGGTGGCCCGGGGCGGGGTGGTGGGAACAGGCCCTGGCGCCCGGTGGGCGCGGCGCTGGTCTGGTCCGCGGTCGTGCCGCGACGGCCCCGGCGCGGCCTGCGCCGGGCGCTGGGCCGGCCTGGGTCGTGCAGCCAGCGGCAGGACGACTGACGCGCCCGAGGGCGGCCGGCCGTCGACGGGCTTCGCGCGGCTCTGGCCAGGGCCACGGGCGTCGCGCCCTTCCGGCGCGGTGCCGGTCGTCGCGGAACGTCCGGCGTCCAACGGCACGGTCCCGCCCCTGTCGGACGCCGCCACTGGCGGCCCTGGCGGCCGGTGGCCGGGGCCACGCTCCCTGCGCCCGGCGGGCGGTGCGCGGTTCGTGCCGCCAGCGGCAGGAGGCCTGGCGCGGCCGAGGGCTCGGCCCCATGGCCGGTCGGCCGCCGGCCCGTACGTGGCAGGGCCCGGGCGGCGCGCGGCCCGGGGCCGGGGCCGGCTGGCCGTCGGCAGACGCACCGCACGGTTCCTCGCGCCCGTACGGGCGCGTCGCGCTTGGCCGTCAGACGCCGGCGGCCGTCGAGAGGTCGTGGCGGATCGCGGTCAGCGCCTCCGCCGCCCTCGTCCGGGCCGTGGGGAGCATGGCGCGGTCGGCGACCGGGACCACCACCTCCAGGTAGCACTTCAGCTTCGGCTCGGTCCCCGAGGGGCGGACGATCACCCGGGCCGAGGCCACGTCCCCCGTGCCCGCCAGGGCGTACCGCAGGCCGTCGGTCGGCGGCAGCTCCGCCGAGCCGGACCGCAGGTCCTCCGCGCCGGTCACCGGCAGATCGCCAAGCGTCGTCGGCGGGGTGGCGCGCAGCCGGTCCAGCGCCTCCGCGATCAGCCCCAGGTCGGCGACCCGCACCGACAGCTGGTCCGTGGCGTGCAGCCCGTGTTCCAGCGCGATGTCGTCGAGCAGGTCGGTCAGCGTGCGGCCGCCGTCCGCCTTCAGCTCGGCGGCCAGCTCGGCGATCAGCAGCGCCGCGGTGATGCCGTCCTTGTCCCGCACCCCACCCGGGTCCACGCAGTAGCCGAGCGCCTCCTCGTACCCGAAGGCCAGCCCCGGCACCCGGCCGAGCCACTTGAAGCCGGTCAGCGTCTCCCGGTACGGCAGCCCGGCGGCGGCCGCGATCCGGCCGACCAGTGAGGCCGAGACGATGGACGCCGCGAACGTGCCCCGCACCCCGCGCCGCACCAGGTGGGTGGCGAGCAGCGCGCCCACCTCGTCGCCGCGCAGCATCCGCCAGCTGCCCTCGCCCTGCGAGCAGTCCGGCACGCCGGCCGCGCAGCGGTCCGCGTCCGGGTCGTTGGCCAGCACCAGGTCGGGACCGACCGCGCGGGCCCGCGTGAACGCCAGGTCCATCGCGCCAGGCTCCTCCGGGTTGGGGAACGCCACCGTTGGGAACTCCGGGTCGGGATCCGCCTGCTCGGCCACCCCGGCCGGGGCCGGGAAGCCGGCGCGGGCGAACGCGTCGACCAGCGTCGCCTGCCCGACGCCGTGCATCGGCGTGTAGACGACCGACACCTCGCGCGCCCCGCCGGGCGCCAGCGCCGCGCCGGTGCGGGCGAGATACGCCTCGACGACCTCCTCGCCGAGCACCTCCCAGCCGGACTCGGGGCGTGCCACGCCGGCCAGCGGGCCGACCGCGGCGATCTCGGACGCGATGTCGGCGTCGGCCGGCGGCACGATCTGGCTGCCGTCCCCGAGGTAGACCTTGTAGCCGTTGTCCCGCGGCGGGTTGTGGCTGGCGGTGACGACGACGCCGGCGACGGCGCCGAGGTGGCGGATCGCGAAGGCGACCACCGGCGTCGGCAACGGCCTCGGCAGTAGCGCCGCCCGCAGCCCGGCGCCGGTCAGCACGGCGGCGGTGTCGCGGGCGAAGTCGGCGCTCCGGTGGCGGGCGTCGTAGCCGATGACGACGAGCCCGGGCGCGGTCCGGTTCAGGTAGGCGGCGAGCCCGGCGGCGGCCCTGATGACCACGGCCCGGTTCATCCGCATCGGCCCGGCGCCCATCTCGCCGCGCAGCCCGGCCGTGCCGAACTGCAGGGTGCCGGCGAAGCGCTCCGCGAGCGCCGCCGTGTCGCCCGCGTCCAGCAGGGCGGCCAGCTCGGCACGGGTCTCCGGGTCCGGATCCTCGGCCAGCCAGGCGCGCGCGGCCCGCTCGACGTCCGCCGGCCCGACGCCCGCCATCAGATCCGCCCCAGCAGCCGGGCGAGCAGGGCCCCCATCCGGGCGGCCGAGTCCCGGCCGGCCTGGAGGACCTCCTCGTGGTTCAGCGGCTCGCCGGTGATCCCGGCGGCGAGGTTGGTGACCAGCGAGATCCCCAGCACCTCGGCGCCGGCCTCGCGGGCCGCGATGGCCTCCAGCACGGTGGACATGCCGACCAGGTCCCCCCCTATCGCCCGCACCATGCGGATCTCGGCCGGCGTCTCGTAGTGCGGCCCGGGGAACTGCACGTACACGCCCTCCTCCAGGGAGGGGTCGATCTCCCGGCAGAGCGCGCGCAGCCGCGGCGAGTACAGGTCGGTGAGGTCGACGAAGTTGGCGCCGACGATGGGCGAGGTGGCGGTGAGATTGATGTGATCGCTGATGAGGACGGGCTGCCCGACGCTCATGTCGCCGCGCACGCCGCCGCAGCCGTTGGTCAACACCACCGTCTTGCAGCCGGCGGCCACGGCGGTGCGGACGCCGTGCACGACGGCCGCGACGCCGCGGCCCTCGTAGTAGTGGGTGCGGCCGAGGAAGACGAGCGCACGCTTGCCGCCGACGCGATACGAACGGACCCTGCCCGCGTGACCCTCGACCGCCGGCGGCGGAAACCCGGGCAGCTCGGTGACGTCCAACTCCGCCTCCGGCAGGCCGAGCTGGTCCGCGGCGGGCAGCCAGCCGGACCCCATGACCAGCGCCACGTCATGGCCGGCCACCCCGGTCAACTCCCGCAGCCGCGCCGCGGCGGCGTTGACCGTGTCGTCAATCTCAGATGCGTTCACGTAGCGAGCCTAGCCGGTACGCGCCTACGCGCGTAGAGGGGTCCGATGACCGGACCGGACCGGATCGGGTGTGCCCGCGGGATCGGGCGTGCCTGCGGGATCGGGCGTGGCCGCCCTACCCGGCCCGGCCACGGTGACGGGCGCGGCCCGGCCGCGGGCGGGGCCCCCGACCGGCACCCCCCCCCGCCCGGCGCCGGGCGGGGCGGGGAAGCGGCGGGGGCGCACTTCGCCGAG